>JAFMIS010000190.1 GCA_017853915.1 bacterium | reverse complement strand
TTGCCATCACAGCAGCGAACCCTGAAACCTGCCTGGCCTCATCACCAAAACGATAAATATCGGACCACCCAAGATCGCGGTGAATACACCAGCGGGAATCTCAAACGGCGCAATCACAAGCCTTCCCAACAGGTCACACGTTACAACCAGACACGCTCCCACAAGACCAGAGAGGGGGATAAGAAATTTATGTCGTAACCCGATAGCAAGGCGACAGATGGAGGGCACGATAATCCCTATGAATCCGATTACCCCACACTGGGCCACAATCCATCCAACGACACAACTCGTCAGGACAAATGAGGTTCGCGTCAACCTATGCGGATCGATCCCCTTAACCGCGGCGAGGTCGTCACCAAATAACATGAGATCTAATCCTCTTTCATGACGTATGAGCCACGCGATCATCGCCGCGATACACACGACACCGATCGCGAGATCACTCCACTCAACACTCGGAATCCCACCCATCATCCAGCGAGTGACACGGAATAACTGCGAATAGTCACTCACATACTGCAGGAGTGTAAGGACACTCGAGCAGAAGAAGCTGTACACGATCCCGACTAACAGGAGCGAGTTCTTCTGGGTTTTCTCTCGGCTACCGTTCACCGCGAGGATAAGACAGATACTCACGATCGCTCCACCAATCGCGCAGACACTCACATCGAGGCCATGCCGAGCCGAAGTCACTCCACTCATCAGCGCGACCGAAGCCGCAAGAGCCGCTCCTGAAGAAACACCAAGGGTGAAGGGGCTGGCCAGATAGTTTCGAAAGAGCGCCTGGTAACACACCCCCACAATTGACAATCCCGCCCCAACGAGAATAGCAAAACAGGTACGCGGCAGACGAAACGTAGTCACGATCTCGAAAACCTGCGGATCTCGCAGAATATCAAGGGGCGAATAGTAGGTAGCTCCCAACACAAGACTGAGCCCACTCGTTATCAACAAGAGCACTGAAGCGACCATGAGCGCCACAAGGATACGGCGGCGTGAGATACAGCGGCGTGAGCCGCCATCGAAGCGGTGCGCGGATCCCCCAGCTTTACTCGAAGTCATCGTCGTGACGCTCATCGACTACCTTGGCGATTGAAGCCGTGCTGGACTTACCATCCTGCTAACAACCACGCGCATCTCACGGAACGGCGTGGGGATGTGCTATGGAGCGGAATCTGGCTTCCTTATGTGGGAACAACGATCGAGCTAGACATGGATTCGTGCTCAAGTCGCACAAACCCGCAGCCGTAAGCCTTTTCGAGGTGAGAGACCACGGTGCCCTCTGACGTCGACCCCTCCCAATAACTCTCACCATTCAACATAACCAGCATACGCGAACAGCAGCGAAGCGCTAGAGATATATCGTGCGTGACAAGGATATACGATAATCCCATCTCGTCTCGACACACTTTAAGAACCTCCTCTACCTGGCTTCTTCCTCTTGGATCGAGGTTTGCCGAGGGCTCGTCGAGCAGCAGGAGCTTGGCGCCCTGCGCGACAGCGCCAGCGATGATCACCCTTTGAAGCTCACCACCACTAAGTTCTGGCAATAAACGGTCCCCTAAGTCTCCAACAAGACTCGCCACCGAGGGTCCTCGCTTCGGACCACTCAACTCTAAGAACTCCGACACTGTAAAACCGGGCAGAAACTCCATTCGTTGCGGAACGAGACTTACGACCCGCGCGAGGTCCTCCGGGGACTCTCCCTTGATCTCTTTACCCAGCAACTTCACCGTACCCTGATAACCACGGTATAGACCACACAACACCCGGATAAGAGTTGTCTTGCCAGCTCCATTCGGACCAACGACAGAGACACACTCTCCTTGACTCATCGCCCAAGAAACGTTGGACACAAGCGGCCGTTGGTGCAGAGAGAAACTTAGAGATTGAACGGATAAAAGCGGAGTTGAAGTTGAAGACAAGTCACTCATGACGTTTCGTAACTACTTAACAGAACTACAAGAAGTATGTACTGCCCTACACCCGCGCTCGCATGTTGCTTTCATCCCTCAGGGCGATCGCGACACAGAAGCCCTGATAACTTTTGAGCCAACAGAATATACCTCGGGCCGGGCACACTTGCAAAGTCATCATGTAAGAGAAAAACTTTTTTATCTCGCACCGCGGCAAGATTCGGAAATGAATTCCATAACGCCATTGCGTTTTGCTCGTCAAAAACATCATCGACGTTGACTATCTCAACCACGACTTCAGGGTTTAGCGTTAGCAGGCCCTCTTTCGATACCGCGGGGACTGCCACCGTTGATTGCGTATTGACATTTATAGCCCCGACCATGGTCAGCACATCCGAGTAGAATCCATCACGTCCCGAAATGTACAAACCTGATGATGTGTTTCCCTCGCGCGTGCGCCCCACCACGACCAGCGTCCTGCGTGGTGTTGCCTGCGCGCCCCCTCGGAGACATCGCGCGCGTACTTCCTCCTCGAGACGACGTAACTGAGCGAGCCTCACCTGGGCACGGTCATCAACTCCACACTCTCTCGCGATAGTTTGAATGCTTTCGCGGATCCCCGTGACACTCGTATGGTCTACCTCACGAACTGAGATGCCAGCTCGGCGTAGTGCTTCACTTGTTGAGCCGCTCTCGGTGAGCGCGAACACGCGGGTCGGCTTGAGCAGCGCTACGTGCTCTGGGCTGACATCGTAAAAACCACCAACGGCGTGAATGCTCTTCGCCTCGGGGGGATACCTACAAAAGCGAGTTACACCCACTAGTTTATCGCCTAGCCCCAGCTCAAAAAGAACCTCCGTCACACTGGGGGCCAGCGACACTATTTTCGCGCAGGGATCCTCGGCTCGGCCCAATCGCACCGACAGCGCGAAACACACCAAGAAAAACACCACATGTCCGAAGAAACGGCCCCGTACCATACGCGATGCGTTCATTACTACAGCGTTACCTTGATGCCGCCATATCCAGCAGCTCCCAGAGTGCCATATCCCTGCACCTCTTGGTACTCTTTGTCGAAGAGGTTATCGACCCGCGCGAACAACTCAACGGAACCGGTCAGTTGGTATGAGAGGGCGAGATCAACGAGGCCGTACCCACCAAGAGATACTCGTTGTGGGGGATAACTACTAAAGTCGTTATCAAACCGTGAACTATATACCCGCCACTGAAGTTGAGAACGCCATCGACTCGTCGGTTGGTATACAACGGTCAGAGAGTTCTTATTACGCGGGCGGCGCAACAGCGACTCCCCTGTGTCTTCATTCTTGGTATCGGTATACGTGTACGCCAATCGCACAGATAAACGCTCACTGACATCAGCGGTTGAAGCGATCTCAAAGCCCTGCGTCTGAGAGTTGGTGATGTTCTCCAAGACAAAGGTGGAGGGATTAAAAGTTATCAGATTATCAAAGTGATTACGGAAAAAGGTTACAGAGCCCGCCAGGCGATTATTGATCAGTTGTTGATCAATTCCGACATCCCATCCGACACTTCGCTCGGCATCTAAGTTTGAATTGCCAAAACTTGAATACAACTGCACAAGCGATGGGGCTTTAAATCCCGTGCCCACCGAGCCTCGAAGTTTTGTACCTGGATTAATCAGAAGCGAG
This sequence comes from bacterium, assembly GCA_017853915.1. Classification (GTDB taxonomy): domain Bacteria; phylum Bdellovibrionota_C; class UBA2361; order UBA2361; family OMII01; genus OMII01. The sequence continues at coordinate 1,849 of JAFMIS010000190.1, read as the reverse complement.
GGAGCAATCTTGAAGGTGGTCGCGCCACCAAAGATCGAGTGATTGTCGTGCCGCACGCCGGCGTCGAAATACAACTTCTTGTTGTAATTAGTCTGGGTCTCAAAATAAACGCTATTCGTTCGAGCGTCCTGTCCGTAGAGATTCTCCTCGAATGGCCCATACGCCCCATCTGAAGAGTAATATGAGTCTGCCCGCTCCTCTTGAGTTTCCCACCCTACTACTGACGAGAAATACTCAGCCGGCGTCCACGTGCCCCGTGAACCCACCGTCACGATATCCCCACCGAAGGAGGAATGAATCGTATCTGAAGAAACCTGATCCGCTTCGTTGTTATCGGCAAGACTGTGTCGTGTATACGAAATATACGCCGCTGGCGTTAGGGTCTTTTCAAGAAAGTTCGCGCTCAGGTCGCCGCGAGTGAAAAACTCAGTATTCCGCAGTATTCGATTCGGATCGTCGCCACCCACTCCACCGGAGTTATCGAGAGATGTGTGCGTTCGGGTGTAACGAGTGGTCGACGTCGCCTCCACGTCGCGGATGGGAGAGTATCGCAATCGATTGGAGATTGAGGTGTTCTCGTAGCCATCGTGTTCTGAATTACCATCACTCGCGTTAGCGGATGAAATGCTCCCCACATCCTGCCGAGTGATACCGGTTGACGCGTCGAATTTCTCGCTCCCGTATGAGACATTTCCCACCTGCGTGTACGAGTTATAGGATCCCGCTTGCGAAGAGACGCTCGTACGAACTCCCTCTTGCGCTTTTTTTGAGATCAAATTGATAACTCCCCCCATCGCGTCCGAGCCATAGATCGTACTCTGTGGCCCCTGAATGACCTCAATTCTCTCGATATTCTCTAACGTGAGGTTCGCCACATTAAACGAACGATTGGTAGTGGCAGGGTTATTCAGCTCAATACCATCGAGCAAGATCAACGTGTGTTCACTGTTTGCCCCTCGCAGAAACACAGAGGCGTTTCCACCCGGCCCACCACTCTGCACGACATCGACGCCTGGCACCTGTTGAATGGCGTCCATCGCGTTTTGATACTGTCCATCTTTGATGTCCTGTTCAGACACCACTGATACTGAACTACCTGTAGTCTCCGTCGTACTTTGAAGTCGCGTTCCAGTGATGATGATATGGGTTGCTTCACGATCATCGGAGGACTCAAGCTCTGTTTGGCAGACCGCGACGGGGACGATCATCGTGCCTACCGCTCCCGCGATGATGATCGAGACTATGGTATGGCGCATGATAGTATGGCGCATGAATTGATAGATCATCGGCTCTCCACCGCGAGAATGGCGTTTAGGATACACTTCTCGTGCACGCCGAGGCTCCTCGCCGAGGCGCTTCCGAGAGATATGAAACATATGGATACAAACTGAACTCAAACCCCAATCCACGAGGGTTGTGTCCGATAGGCGCTCGGGATCTCCCTAAACACTACCAACGCGAGAAGGTCTTCTGGCTCCTGGGGTGGTATCACCTCCTCCTTCCCATCCATGCGCCCTTTTGAGGCACATGATACAGTGGAGTGATTGAGGCTCTCCCAGATACAGCGGCGGGACCGCGACGGAATTGCACCGTTCTTCCCTGGCGCTCGCGTTGAGGATGGGAATACCAGTAGGGCTAACCGCTGTCAATCAAAGAGAGACTGACGGATAACCCCCATGGACGGAGGCTCCCCGGAGGTTTCAAATAACCATGGTGCGCTCAATAAGCGCAGCCTTAATCCGAATTTTGCACTATGCACTATAGTGCAAAATTTGGGCAGGCAAGTGCATGGAGGCACTTGCAAATTCCGGAGCGCAGCGTAGGAATTTGGAGCCTACAGATTGTGTGG
>JAFMIS010000189.1 GCA_017853915.1 bacterium | reverse complement strand
CCAGCCGTGCATCATCACCACAGTTGGCCCCGAGGAACCAAGGGAGACCGAATGAATGTGCGTCGAGAAGGAATGATCTGAAACGGCAGGCGCGCTCATGGCCACCATAGTCACCTATAGCGGGCTAGTGGACAAGGGTGGACCTCTCCTCGCTTAGGTCAAAAAAACGCGATCTTTCGCTGGGGCATTTTGGTGGAGGTACTCCAAATGATGACTGGTCGAAATCCAGCATTTTCGGCACTATCACTATATGGATTACGCTACTTCGGTCGCACCGCATCGCTTCCATGGTTTGAAGGCCCCATCGACGGTCGATTACGTCCTGTTGTCAACTGTGCTGCTTTTGGTCGGGTTTGGGTTGGTCATGGTCTACTCGACTACCGGCATTGTGTCGCAGGAGAAGATGGGCGAGGCCCTTTTCTACGCCAAACGCCAGACCTTATCAGCAATTATCGGTCTCGGATTGATGGCGCTCTGCATGCGGGTTCCGATGGACCTTCTTCGTAGAGTATCTCCCTACCTCTTCATTCTCTCGATCTTTCTTCTAGCCTTGCCGCTGATACCGGGGATTGCAGACCGTGCTGGCGGAGCATCGCGATGGGTGAAGCTGGGGCCGATACGATTTCAGCCCGCTGAATTCGTAAAGGTCAGTATGGTGATCTTCATGGCGGGTTTCTTTGCTCGGCATGAGGCGCGCATTACCACTTTTGCCCACGGGATAATTATGCCCTTTGGGCTGGTGGGGATGGCCGCGGCCCTCCTGCTTCTGCAGCCCGATTTCGGTTCCTCGGCGGTTATCATCGTTGTGGTGTTGTGTATGGCGCTGGCAAGCGGCGTGCGGTTCTTGCACCTCGGTTTGTGCAGTGTGGTAGTGGCGGCGATATTGGGCACGTTGGTTGCTATTTCGCCGTATCGCATGATGAGAATTGTGAGCTTTCTATCTCCATTTTCGGATGTGGCAGGAAAAGGGTACCAGTTGATCCAGTCGCTGATAGCGGTCGGTACCGGTCAGGTTTGGGGGGTAGGTCTAGGAGAGAGTCAGCAGAAGCTATTTTTTCTACCGGCGGCTCACACAGATTTTATCTTTGCTGTTATCTCCGAGGAGTTGGGGTTTGTCGGTGGCTTGTGTGTGATATTCGCCTTCTTGGTGGTTATGTGGCGTGGTTTGCTACTGGCAAAGCAGGTCAGGAATGACTCGTTTCTTTACGGGCTAGCGGTCGGGCTTACTATGATGATAGTTGCTCCTGCATTATTAAACGTTGGAGTAGTCATTGGACTCCTACCTACCAAGGGTATGGTGTTGCCGCTGGTTGGATATGGCGGCTCTAGTTTGATGGCTTGCTTCGCTGTTGTGGGACTTTTGTTGGGGGTGAAGCGAGAGGCTGAGCATTCAGGGATCGCCAGCGCTTAGGGAAATGTCCTCATGAGTCAGTCGGCCCAACCCAGTGAACAAGCGGTGGCACATGATTGTGTGCTGGCTAGTGTTAGCGCGCCACGGATCCTAATCGCGGCGTCGGGTACTGGTGGTCACCTGATTCCAGCGTTGCATATCGCCCGAGCAATTCAATCAAGTGTCCCCGGAGCCGTGATTGAGTTCATTGGAGCGGGTCGGCCACTTGAAGAGAAGATTGTCGTTGCGAATGGATTCGTCCGTCACGTCGTGTTGTCCGCGGGGATCAAGCGCCGGGGGCCATTGGGAGTGTTACGATTCGCGTTTCGCCTGCCGGTAGGAATTTTTCAGTGTATGCGGATAATGCGGCGGTTTCGGCCTGATATCGTCGTCGGTGTGGGCGGATATGTATCGGTCCTGCCGGTCGTCCTCGCTCGTGTGATGCGCATTCCGACCTGGGCCCATGAGGCTGAGCGGCACCCCGGCTTAGCTAATAGGGTCTTAGGTTATTTCGCTGATCGGATTTCAATCGCCTTTGCCGAGACCCGTTTTAGAGGGCGCGCGAAGACTATTCACACGGGGCACCCTGTGCGACCCGAGCTTGCATCTGTGAATCGCGATGGGAGCAGGGAGGATGCGCCGAAGCGACTGCTCATACTTGGCGGATCTCAGGGCGCGAGAGGACTTGATAACGCGGTCGAGCGTTGTGGTGAGATATTAGCTGCACGCGAGGTGGAGGTTGTTCATCAGTGTCGGCCTGAGAATGTAGAGCTCGTGCTTAATTCATATCGCGCGGCGACGGTTCGGGCGTCGGTAGTTTCGTTTATCGATGATATGGCGGGCGCGTATGAGTGGAGCGATATAATCATTAGTCGCTCGGGGGCTAGTTCAGTGGCGGAGATCTCCTGCGTCAACCGGCCGACGATATTTGTGCCGTACCCTTTTCAGCAGGGAACTCATCAATCGGATAACGCGCAGGTCTTAGCCGCGCTGAACAAGGCCGTCATAGTAGAGGAGACGCAGGCTGAGTTTGGTCGGCGTCTGGCTGAGGCTCTTGAGAAGATGCTTAACCGAGAGACATACCTGGCTATGAAGAGCGCTCCGTGCGAGCCGCGCGGTCTCGGTGCGGCCGCCGCTATAGCGCGCGGCATCATGGAATTGGCTCGCCCCTAAGGGAATCAGTAATATCAATCGCTTCTGGTACTCTCGGGAGTACTGAACCGTTTTTCATACCGAGGCATCAGAATTTATAGGTGGTAGTTTTAGTTCTGTCCGGAGGGTTATGTTCTCGGTTTTTAATGGATCGGATCGGTCCAATACAGCAGATTCGGAACTCTCGCGGTTTGCCCGACCATCCCTCAGTCAGTATGCGACCCTAATCTGTGAGCAAGCGGGATTGCGGGATCTCTCTCAGGTATACCGCGCCTTCTGCGGTGATCCAGGTCAAGAGCTTGGCGTGAGGATGCGCACCCACGGCTCCGGCTATGAGTTCGAGCGGGGATCAGATCTTGATGATACACTTCGCGCTGGGTGGGTAGTTTTTGAGAAACTGCCAGGCGATGCTTTAAGAGCGCGAGTATTTAAGACTGTCGAGGGAGCCAGTGCGGAATTTAGCGCAAAACTGTCATTGCAGACCTCCGGCGCGGTAACGATGCGCGAATTTGAGGCTAAGCCGGATTCCCATAGGGGACGTTTTCTTCAAGTTGCCTTCGAGGGAACGGGTGTGGCTGGCGAGTGCAGCATGCTTATGGCGCCTATCTCCACAGCTCTTGATACAGCTACGCGCCTCTTTTACGCATAAATGAAGCCCTAGAGCATTTTTCAAGAATCCGTAGCGGAATCCAGTCTTGTGCAGGACGGGTTCGATCTGCCGATGCGAATCAAAATAATTACCGGGAGTTATTCATGGCAGAGCGCCGCCAGTGCCTTCTGCACGGCCCCTTGAAAATCTCTGTAGATAGCTGATTTCTCGTCAGATGACACCGTGCGCTGGTTGTAGTATATCAAGCCGGTAATTTCTTAGTTTTGTTGGCAAAATCTCATGTCCTCTCACTTAGTAAGTAGCTATCGCACTCACACCTGTGCTGAGCTTCGCTCAACGCACGCGGGTCAAACGGTAACCCTTTCGGGGTGGATCCTGCGCAAGCGCGATCACGGCGGTCTTGTGTTCGTGGATCTGAGGGATAATTACGGGCAGACCCAGGTCGTATTTAACGAGGCCGCGGTCGAGGAGATTCAGAGTGTGCGGGTCGAGTCGGTGATTAAGGTCACAGGCGTTGTTACCAAGCGAGACTCGGCGATGGTGAATCCAAAAATTGAGACCGGGGAGATCGAGGTGCACTGCGTAGGGTTGCAAATCCTTACCACGGCGGAGGTCCTGCCGTTTATGATAGCGGAGGACGATAAGGCCCCGGAGCCGACCCGTCTGACGTATCGGTTCCTTGATTTACGACGAGAGAAGGTTCACGAGAACATTCTGCTTCGTTCGCGTGTGATTCGAAAGATACGCGAGTTGATGCACGGTATGGGATTTAATGAGTTTCAGACTCCGATCCTCACGAGCAGCTCTCCTGAGGGTGCGCGCGACTTTCTTGTGCCATCGCGCTTTCATCCTGGTAAATTCTTCGCGCTACCGCAGGCACCGCAACAATTTAAGCAGCTTCTGATGGTTGCCGGCTTTGATCGCTATTTTCAGATTGCGCCCTGCTTCCGAGACGAGGATCCAAGGGCGGATCGGTCCCCAGGGGAGTTCTACCAGTGCGATATCGAGATGAGCTTTGTTGAACAGGAGGACGTCTTCAAGGTTGGTGAGGAGTTGTTGTCGAGGCTCTTTCAGGAATTCGCGACCGATAGTGTAACTCCGGCTCCCTTCGTTCGTTTTACGTACGAGGAGTCGTTGAATAGTTTTGGTTCTGATAAACCTGACTTGAGAAATCCGCTCAGAATTAAGAATGTTTCGGAAGCGTTTGCCAACACCGAGTTTCAGGTTTTTAAAAGCGTTCTCGCGGAAAAGGGGTCGATACATGCCATAGCGCTGCCCTCTATGACTGCTCCTCCTCGTAAGTATTTCGACGACACTATTGAGCTGTTTAAGAAGTGGAGTGGTCAGGGAGTCGCCTACATCATAGTAGAAGAGGGCGGATGGCGAGGCTCGGTTGCGAAGTTCTTCGGACCGACTGAACAGGCGCGACTAACCGAGATGCTGTCGCTTAGGGCGGGTCAGATTGTTTTCTTTGGCGCCGGACAATCTAAACGGTTGCTGCCGCACCTCGGACGACTCTTATCGAAGTTCGCTGATGACTTCTCGCTAAGGTCCGGTGGATATCATTTTTGCTGGGTATACGACTACCCGATGTATGAGTGGGATGACGAGGTAAAGGGGCTCGTATTTAGTCACAATCCATTCTCCATGCCGCAGGGTGGTCTGCAAGCCCTCTGCGAGCAGGACCCTCTGACGATCAGGGCCTATCAGTACGACATCGTGTGCAACGGGTACGAAGTCTCGAGTGGTGCGATTCGAAATCACGAGCCCGAGATTATGTACAAGGCCTTCGAGATAGCTGGGTATTCTCGTGATGATGTAGACCAAAAATTTGGCGGAATGATCAAGGCGTTTAAGTTTGGAGCGCCGCCTCATGGAGGCTTTGCCCCGGGAATCGACCGAATTGTGATGCTGCTTGCTGGCGAGAGCGCGATCCGCGACGTGATTGCGTTCCCGATGGCGCAGAGCGTTGAGGATCTAATGATGGGGGCTCCGAGTGTTCCGAGTGAGAAGGCCTTGAGAGAGGCGCATATCAAGGTCGTTATGCCTCCACAGATGGAAAAGAAGGTTGGAGCAGCCTAGATCCAGGCATTCGAGCCCTGATGAGGGTCTTTTTTGGCTGGAGTATTAGTGATAGTCTCGCCGACAGCTTTATCCGGCCCCAGTGATGACTCACCTACGCCAAAGATCTTGCCTCCGCTAGCGCGATGGCGGACATGACGGCGAGGCTGTTTCAGGGGCGAGATACTTACGCCCGAGTGATGAAATGGTAGACATACGGGACTTAAAATCCCGGGACCGAAAGG
>JAFMIS010000188.1 GCA_017853915.1 bacterium | reverse complement strand
TGAGATTAAATTCGCTACTGGGATTCCGTTGCAGGTAGTGTACGAACGGACCGGGACCATGTCATCGCCGTGTCCGCCAAGAACAAATGCCGATACGGATGATACGGAAACATTGAGCTCCTCAGCCAGGAACGCTTGGTAGCGCGCTGTATCGAGAACTCCCGCCATTCCAACAACTCGGTGCGCCGGGAATCCGGTCTCTTTCTGCATCAAATACACCATAGCGTCGAGCGGATTGGTGATGACGATGACGAGCGCGGATGGCGCGTGCTGCTTAATTCCTTTGGCCACGTTTCTCACGATCTCGGCGTTGGTCTTCACAAGATCATCACGACTCATGCCGGGCTTACGTGGTAGCCCTGAGGTAACGATACATACATCAGCGCCCGAGATATCAGCGATGTTGTTGGTTCCGGTGATCTTGAAATCGAGACCGAAGACGGGAGCGAGGTGCGAGAGATCGAGCGCCTTGCCCTGTGGCATCCCCTCAACAACGTCAAAGAGGACAACATCTCCAAGGTTTCTCTGGCCACACAATAGCGCTAGCGTTCCGCCGATCTGCCCCGCCCCAATAAGAGCGATCTTTCTTCGTCTAATCTCACTTGTCATGATGTTACTCCTCGGTCTCAACGATACAATTCTTAAGAGAATCTAATCTTGAGAGAATCTAGTTTTTTACTGTGCACCGCTCGGTGTAGCCGGTTTAGCGCTCTGAGGGGTCGCACGTTGAGCCCCAGTTTGCGACGAACTGCCCTGCGCGACAAGCCCCTCAAGGAGCCCAAGTTGCTGAATTAGCTGGTTCATGTCGGTTTTTGACACTTCGACACCCCCACCCTGCCCCTGGTTGACAGAGACAAACTTGGGATTACCCTGCGAAAGCTGTTTTGCCACCTCCAGGCGAAGCATTGCGCGCCCACCTTTTCCGGAGAGCGCGGCTATCTGTTGCCGGAGCCCCTCCACCTCAGCCAAGCCCTCGGCTGAGATAGCTTTGGCTTCATTGGATTTGGCCGCGTGGTAGGCTTCACCCTGATAAACCGACTGCTCTTTGTATCCTCTCGCCTCAGCGACGCGCGCGTTGTACTGACTCTCGGCTTGCGAGTATTCGGTGTGTTTCTTCGCTCGCACGGTCTCGATACGGGTTCGCTCGCCCTCGATATCTTGCTCCTTCTCCTGAATTTCACGCAGGCGGTCCTGGTAACTTGTATCCTCTGAACCATCAGGCAGAAGGCGCGCGAAGCGATACTGCTTTAAGTTGATAGCCTCAACATCGATTCCCCACGGAGAGAGTGTCTTCTGAGCGGCAGCGAGGGCTTCATCAACCGTATCATTTCGTTTGCGATCATCGCGAAACTCCGCCGTGCGGAGTTTGTTCATGTGAGTACGGATCGTTGATCGCACAACCGCGATAACCAGGTTTCGAACATCGGCGTCGCTCGTAGCCACCTCTTGAACTAACTTCACGAGCCTCTCTGGGTTAGGATCAATTCGGTAGCGCACAGTGAGTTTCAGCGCTGCTTCATTACCATCCTTGGCACGAGTGTGAACGTCCTCGCTCTGCACCAGTTGTCCACCATTAGTAGCGCCCTCCATGCCCCGCCCCCAGGTGAGGTACTGTGGGGATGTATCGAACCGGTATATATCTTCCCACGGCAGGACGACGATCGTTTGAAGCGGTGAAGCGACACTCGATGGGCCTCCTACGCCACCCCCCATAATCGGAGGGAGCTTTCTAAAAGTCACGCCATACTCGGTGGCTCCCATGTGTTGGATACCGGTGTCACATCCAGCCAGAAGCAGCACCGCCGCGCTAAGGAATATCTGAGCGTACTTATTTCTCATTGCCGCCCTCCTGTTGATCTAAGCGCGCTTTTACATCGGGCCCGATCAGTTTCTTAAGCCATGAATCAAGGTCGTAGGGGTCAACGTTGGCAACCACTCCGCCTTTCAGGGTTGTAAGTATCTTTGTGAGCTGCAGAGCGACATACACATCGCTTCCCGCTTTTGAAAGCACGTCATTGCGTTGCTTATCAACTTCAGCGCGCGCCTGCGCCACCAGGAGATCCCCCTCGGCTACTTTTTGCCGTCGATAGAGATCGCCCTCGGAGCGAATCTTCTCAGCCTCACTGATTCCCTGTTTGTCTAGATTCTGAATCGCGACGTTTCCATCAGCTTCAACTTTATTGACGTCACGCTGGGCTTCGGCGAAATCACCCGCGACCTTATTATAGGCGGATTCTAGCTCTTGAAGGTTCTTCTTAAAGATCGCTTGGTCGATCTCCTCACGATAAGTATATCGGCGCAGCAACACACTCTCGATCTGAATTCCGAGTGGCGCCAAGGTTTCTTGCAGGTTTCTCTGAGCTACAGCGACACGCTCTTCTCGCGCTTTTGGCTCGTAAAACTCGACCGTTGAAAGCGCCCCGAGTGAGCGCTTTATTTCATTATCAGCGACCTGTCCAAGGTACTTTGTCCACTGAACCTCTGTCGCGCCGACTTTATTGATCAGATCCGAGGGTCCTCCGTGTTGCAGAGAGCCATCCTTCCCGGAATGAGGATAGAAGCGATAGAGCAGCGAGACATCGACATCAACCGTGGTGCCGTCGATAGTAGGAACATCAAGGGACCCATAGCTTCCTGGTGTAGACCTCAATTCACGATCGAAATGAAGGACCCTCACCGTTTGGGGGATCTCATAGATCGTCGAGTATCCAGGGATCGTCCAGTGAAAACCGGGCCGGAGAGCTCTGTCCAGCAACCCCTGGCGCGGACCAAACGCTATCTTGCGCACTCCGACTGAACCCACAGAGACAACAGTGCCGAAAACAAATGCGACGGTCACAATCGCCACTGAGCAGATCAAAAGAAATACCAAGAGGGCGGGTAATGCGCGCCCTCGTTGGCGACATGCAATAGTTTCAGCAAGGGAGGTCACTTCTCTCGGAGCCCGGCTCGTACCGGGCGATGTGGTCACGCTTTCCATGCCCGTCACTATACACCGCTTCGATGGGATACCACGAGATACCAAAGGTCATAAATGCGCACAAAAATTACCCCCACAGGGCGCTTTAAATAGTGGCATTTTGCGCTCGGAGGCAGTATACACAGCCAATGGCTGAGCCTCTCGGCATGAGGGAGCACAGAGTCAACTATCACACGGTCTAAACCGGATACCGAGTACACAAAGATACAGATCATGGACGCCTCAAAAATAGCCACATTCATGCAGCTTGCTGGTCAATCGACTCGAACAAAACTTCACAGTGGAGACCCTAAGGAGCGCGCGCTGGGAGCGCAGCTATTGCTGTCAGAGGTTCTTGAGTATGTGATCCACGGTTTAGGGGTAATACCTGAAGTCGACGGAACTAAGATTACCGCTCCCGACTCACTCACCTATCACCCGACCGAGCCATCCGATCCAGAGGAAATGGTAGACGGGTTGGCGGATGTGGCCTACACGATGTACTGGAACGCGTGCGCATTTGGCATTCCACTTGAGCAGGCTTTTGAGCTTGTGTGCGACAACAACCTTGAGAAGTTCGTACTTTTAAACGATTGGCGCGGCGCCGAGTGTCAGCTTCCTCAAGGCGAGTGGCACTGTCAGCTCGGGGTCACCTGGCCACCTGAAGTTGTGCGTGTCGATGTGGTCAAGGTGGGTGGCAAATTCTACGCCGTAGGAAAAGACGCGCGAGGGAAGGTTCGAAAGCCGTCAACATATCGACCAGTAGACCTCACACAACTTGTCGCTAATTCGTAAGCCTACCAATCGAGACTTCGCATGAAGCTCTGCCGTTTTGGCCCCCCATCACACGAGACTCCAGGGGTTTTGCTCCACTCGGATGGCAGCGAGACCAGGCTCGATGTGTCTGGGTTTGGCGAGGACTTTGGAGAACGATTCTTTGAAACCGATGGGCCGCGACGACTTGCGGAGTGGCTACGAGTACATCAGAAATCCTGCCCAGCGGTAGAGGCTTCTGTTCGGGTCGCCCCTCCGATCGCCCGCCCGAGTAAGATCATCTGCGTGGGGCTAAATTACCGCGAGCACGCGCTTGAAACAGGCGCCGATATTCCGCAAGAGCCGATGATCTTCGGAAAAGCTACCTCAGCTATCTGCGGAGCCAACGATGCAATCGTCATCCCCAAAGGGGGCACCAAAACTGATTGGGAGGTAGAGCTGGCGGTCATTATCGCAAAGCGCGCCCAGTACGTGGAAGAAAGATCGTGGCGCGACTTCGTGGCAGGATACATGATCATGAACGATGTAAGCGAACGCGCCTTCCAAAAGGAGCGTGGTGGTCAATTTATCAAGGGAAAGAGCGCCGATTCCTTCGCTCCCTGCGGGCCCTTTTTGGCCACTACTGAAGAGATCAAAGACCCACAGGATCTCTCGCTCCGATTGCAGGTCAACGGCGAGGAGCGCCAACGGGGCTCAACGAGAGACATGATCTTCTCCGTGCCATATCTTATCTCATACATCTCGCGCTTTATGACCTTACTTCCCGGGGATGTTATTAGCACCGGCACCCCCTCGGGTGTGGGAGCTGGCATGAAGCCGCCAAGATTTCTTCAAGCAGGAGATGTCGTGACGTACTCAGTTGAGGGGTTGGGCGAATGTCGAAACGAGGTCACACTTTTCTCTGCCTAGAGATTACAACGGTCGCGTATGACGGTTTCTCCTCACATAGTTCTTGTACACGGGCTCGCTCGGTCGCGCTTTGATATGATGCTGTTGGCGCCACGACTCAGCGCTCGATTTCCAAACTCTCAGGTGCACGTGTTTGAATATCCCTCACGGCGATTAACGATCCAACAAGCGAGCGAGAAGCTGGGAGAGTTTGTCCACCACACGTGCAAGGGTGGCCCTGTGTCTTTTGTCGGGCATTCACTCGGTGGGATTGTAGTACGCGCTCTCGATGCCTCTGGACGAGCCACGATTCCGCTTGCTCGGCTGGTAACTCTTGGGTCTCCTCATCATGGGGCGGTTATCGCGAAACAACTCTCAAAGTTCCGAGCGCCGCGGGCTATCTATGGCCCAGTGCTGCATGAGCTGGGGCACCTCGATCTTCCAGAGCATCCGTTTCAGCTCTCAGTCGGTTGCTTAATCGGTGCCACTAATACTCGCTTTGGGTGGTTTCCGGTTTTCGGAGAAGACAATGATGGCGTGGTGTGCGCGCGTGAGGCGCGGCTCACAGGGGCGTTTGATCACCACTCACTTGTGATGCTTCACGCCTGGTTTCCGTTTAGCGCTCGAGTAGCGGAGCTCACGGCGCGCTTCTTGGAACACGGAAAGTTTAGCGAGCAGTAGGTGTCGCGGGAGAGGTTGTGGGCTCGAGTGAAATATTGCTGAAATGGGAATTTACTTATGGGTATGGATCATAGTCGTCTTAACAAGGAACACCTACTAAGGAAACACCTACTTGTGAGTATGGCGCTACCCATATTCGGAGCCTCATACTACTTCTG
>JAFMIS010000187.1 GCA_017853915.1 bacterium | reverse complement strand
ATCCGGGGGCTGGGTGGAAAAGAAAAGCACGATCGAGCGGGCTTTCAAGCAGAGTTACTAAAACTCGGAGTGACGCCAAGCGCACCAGATGCTCATAATTCTGATACAAAGCAGATGAAGGATATCAAGGAACTGGCGACTCGCGTCGAGAGCCGTCTGAGCGATATCATCGAGTATGACAAAGATCTGACGAGATTGCGCGCGATTCAGACTACCGGGCAACACGATGAGGCGGCCCAGGTGAGCGCATCGTACGACAAGCTTTTGGGGGGATTATTTCCAGAGTACGGCGCGGAGCGTTTCAAAAATACGAGAGCAAAGACCAAGCTGTATCTCGATACATTAGCTGCTCGGATTAAGGACTCGAATCAAAGCGAGCGCGCGGCTCTGGTCGTGGAGCGAGATAGCCTTGAGTGGAGAGCTCTTCAGGAGAGAACGCGCATACACCTTTCCAAAACACCGCCAGAGATACAACGATCCATAGCGTTAGTTCAGGAGTACCTCCTCCCCCACGATGGTATCTCACGCTCCGCGGCATGTAACAAAGCAGCGCAAGGCATTGTACAGGCGCTCCAGGGGGTGTTCGAGTATACAGAGGAACAAAGAAATGTTCTTGCCAGGGGCCACGAGGCAAAGGCCAAACAGCTTGCCGAGCTTGAGGAGCAAGTAGAGAGATGTAACGACGACCTCACAAAAAAACGAGAATCGCAGGGGTCGGACCATTGGAATCATATCTATTCTGAGATCGGTAAATTTAATGCGTGGAAGCAGATCGGGCATACACAGGTAACATACGATGATGGCAAGTCATGGACGCCGATTGATCAGGCTATCAACGCGCATTGGAAAGAGATCAATGGTAAGTGGACGCGTGCCAACATGGGATCTGAACTCCATCAAGGGCGGATGATCCAACTCGCGCAGGAGCTTGCTCTCAAGGAGCACGCAAGAGATCAAGCTGCTGCGCAGAAAAAGGAGCTTGAAGAGTGCGTACAGAAAAAGCTTCTCGACAGTCAACAGAGCCTTATCCGGCAGATAGTCAACTCAGGTAGACCTGTAGAGGGCGCGATTGATGTAGCGTCGTTCAAGGCGACTGTAAGCCGATGCGATGTTCAAAACCCGACTGATGGTGTTGACGCGAAATATAAAACACTTCTCGCTAGTCGCGAATCCGTTCAGAGATCATTCACCGAACCAGCTATGCGAGCGCGCTCGGCTTTATTTGAGCGAGCCGAGAGGAGAGAGGTTTCGAGCGCTCTCTCTGAACAGGCTCAGAGTGCCACTCAATCTAAGACTCAGGCTGAGCTGGTAGCACGACTAAGCGCGATCCTATCTAACGACCCGAGCGCGCGCCCCTCGAAAGAGGCGGTGGATGCCCTTAAGGCGGCTCTCGACAAGGATAGTTCCTTGGCGAAGCAGTTAGAGTTGGTTTCGAACGCTCCGTCAACTGAGATCCTGATGCAGCGTCTCTACGCGCGGCTCAGCATGGATGATGCGGCTCGAGTAAGGCTCTTCTTACTGACGTATAAGAGGCCCTCATTGTTTGAACCGTTTTTTGAGGGAACAGAGCATACGACTCCCTCAAACGCCGCTGAAGTGTGGAAGCACCTTCAAACATGTAAGCCGGAGGACCTCGATCCATTCCTGATGCTGATCCCGAGTTTGCAGAAGCACGCTGAGGTTGAGGAGCTTGCCGCGAAGCTTCCCGAGGCGGATCTAGCCAGTGTAAAGGGTGAGTTTAAGAGGATTACAGGGCGCTCCTTGGGAGACTCCCTGATATCACTTCTTCCAGCCGAGGGCGGGGCACGCCAACGATATCTATACGAGCTGATCGCGGGAAGTCGATGCGTTGATTCAGCGGATCTTGCCAGGTTCTTCCCTCAGGGAGTGGTCCCACAAGGGATTAAAGAGAGGCAAGAAAAACTCGGCTTGTTGCTCGATGAGGATAAAAAGTCTGCGCTCACGGGCCTTCTCAAGGGGCTGTCAGGAGGTGCACATGAGAGCGGTAGCGAGGCGTCTCAGAAGTTGAAGGCGCTCCTTGATTCCCAGGCGGAGGAACGCGCCACTCTGCAGGCCTCGCTTCCGGTCTTTGTCCAGCTCAATCGTTTTGATCGTGTTGAAGAGATCCGCAAACGCCTCGAAGAGCTCGATCAGAAATTCGCTGGGGAAATCAAGCAGATCCTTGGCGCGCACGAAGCCTCAGCTATCACGAGGTTCGGAGTTGAGGAGCACCTTCACCGTATGCAGGCTGTTCTGGCCAGCTTTAAGGCCGCTCAAGTGAGTGATCCGGCTGGGCCAGTCGCTCGAAAAGCTTTCGAAGTGATGAAGTTGCTGGAGGACCCAAAGGTGCCGGTATCCGCGGCGCTACAGGAGCTCAGGCGAGCTGAGTTTACTCCGGGCCAGATGTTGGTGTTCGAAACCATCTATGCTCAACATGTTATGCGGCGAGCGCCCGCTGGACTTAGCGGAGATGTGGCGAAGGATCTCTCAGCAAAAGAGGGCGCTCCTAAGCGGGAACACCTTGCTCATCTTCTAAGAGGGGGCGACGGATTAACGGAGTACGATCTCGTTCAGCTGACCGAGGGTATACGAACTCGCAATCCCCTCCTGACCGTCCGAGCGATGATCGCGATCGAAGCTAAAAGGCACCTTCCAGAGGCTATCGAGGCCGCGATCAAGGGTGGCCGCTTCACGGCCCAACAGTGGGAGGAGTTCAAGAAGAGTGAAGTCGGCAAGGGTGCCGCCGAGTATTACGACGCCGCCATACACAGTGATACCGCTCGAACGACCGCCATCATGGTGAGAGATGGTTTGGACGCCGGCGTTCATGGAATCAGCTGGACAGTTGGCAAGATTGGGAGCTTAACTGGAGAGCAGCTGGCGAAAGCCGACAAGTATTATTACGAAAAGTACGGCACACATATCGCTAGCGATCTGAAGAAACACATGCCGACTATCGACGGTGCTTGGGAGAATGTCGTAAGCAGTGACCCACAACAACGCGCCACCGGAGTTATGCAGGTCGCGATCGGCGGGCCTGAGGAAGCTGCGGCGAAAGGCACGGACCTGCGTCTTGTACGTCAAGCCCTCGATCTCTGCAGTACGCCAGAGCAGAGACGAGAGCTTATAAAAAATCTCGATACATGGGTACAAGGGCTTCCTAATTCGGTGAAATACGTCGATGGTCGGCCACTCTCAGTTATCGAATATGTGCGATTGTATGGTGGTCCATTCGGAGAATCCGACGCGTTGTTCCTCAAGCAGACTCTCAGCGCGGATGATCCGCGCGGCCTAACGGGCGCCAAGCTCGATCAGTATATCATGCTGCGTGAGCAGCTCCTCTTCCAGTTGAGACAAGCAGATCGGTTGCACGCTAGTCGTAATGAGATTCATCAGCAGGCTATTAATTTTAGTACGACCGTAGGAAATGCGTGGAGTAGCGCGATCAGAGATAGAGATAATCGTACGCTTAGCTATAACCGAGCTAATGAATTGGTTCAGGTACACGATAGGATGCGGGCCGACCAATCCGATCTTTTACGCCAGCACCGCGCGGGCTTTTCAGATATTCGCGGAACTAAGGAGTTGATGCGAGTTCGAGGTGAATTAATCCTCGAGGACCTCGTAAAGAATCAAGATCGTGGGCTCTCAGTTGAACAGGGAGAGCGTAACTTTAGAGAGCTTAGAGAGCGGGACGCTAAGCGCGAGTGGGTCGTAGCTCGCAGAGATAAAGTAGAGGCGTGGGTTCGAGACGCTGAGATCGCGCAAAAGCGCTTAGAGAATTTCGATTGGTGGACGAATGTAATCTATACCGGTGTAAAGACGGTCGCGATCATAGCCGCGTGCGTGGTCTTCACACCGGCAGGCGCATTCGCGTTCGCCACCGCCTGGAACCTGGGAGAAAAGGCCTTCAAAGTCGCCTTCAACGGAATGAGCCTTCAAGAGGCTTCACGAGAGTTCCTGATCGACCTAGCGATCGATGTGGCCTTTGTTGGAGTGCTGGGGTGTCTGAAGTTTGGGCGCGGTTTAGCAAAATCGGCGGATGGTAGCATCAAGGCCTCAAAATGGGGGTTTTTCTGGCAGGGGCCATTTACAAAACTTTCAAAGTTTGGGGGCGTCGGGCATAGCGCGCACGTAGCGGGGAAGGAGACCATAGAGCAGGCTAGTCGTGGAACCGTGAAGTCGTGGGTGAAGGCCGATGCTGGGCGGTTAATCGAAGGAGCCGCGAAGAAGTTTATTGGCAAGCTGGGAGAGGGAGTTGAAAAATGGTTTGAACATTCTGTAAAAGCTATCGGAGCGAATGGGGCTGGGGCACCCGCGGGTGAGCAGTTGAAACGAAAGATGCATGAGGAGACGGAGCCTAAGCAAAAGTTTGACGCTCCAAAAGCAACTGACCTCGTACTTGAGCCGACGCGGCCACAGAGCCAGAGTAAGAAAGTGGATCCTGAAGGACCTACAAAATCCGAGCCTCGGTCAGCGGTGTCTACGGCGGCAGATCCCAAGCAACATGAGCCCCCTGCCACCCGGACGGAAAAGCCAGTAGAGAAAGAGGCAGAGAAGCCAGTTGAGAAGGCGGCGCAGGAGCCGACCGTAGCGCCTGTGGGTAAGGTTAATGAGTCGTCAAAGAAACCAGTTGCGTCAAATCCGACCCCGGTCGAACTTCTAAAGCTATGGAGCGATGCTAAGGATTTTAATTTAGATGATTTCCTCAGCAACTTCAAAATATTTGCACTGGATGCTCTCAATGTGGGTTGGGGTCTGTTTGATTCATCTAAGACTTCTCCCCCGCCTCCGCCTCCGGTTACAGGGTCCCCACCCTCAGCACCCCCAACGACACCACCACCCCCGAAAGGTCCGCCAGGAGATGGAGGTGCACCGAGTAGCGGCCCTGTCTTAGCGCAGGACAGCCCCACAGGTAATGCCTATACGCGAGCGCAAGGACAGCCGCAATCGCAACCCTCAAGCGTCGCGCAAACTCAGCAAGATGCGCAGGCCTCCGCGGCACCCGTCAGTCAAGCGCAAGCGACGTCATCCGCGCAGGCTGATTCACTCAGAGTCGCTACCTTTAATATGAACGCGATAGCGGCGGCGAATGAAGTGGCCAACAGAAATATTGACGCTGTGTCAAACGCACATGTGATGACTCAGGTAGAGCAGCAGGCCACTATGAACGGTCTCTACAACGCCAATGCGGTTCAGCAAGCTGCTACCGACTCGCTCAGGCAGCGACAGGCTCAGATCGATCAGGAGGCTCAGATAGTGGCGAATCGGGCGCTGGTTGAAGCGGCCACAGCAGCCTCGCACCAAGCGGCCCGGAGTGAAAGTCTCGCTGCCGCCAACGAGTCCGCTTTGGCCGCTTCTCAAGCTGAGAGGCGCGTAGCTGAGGAGAGGCGAACTAATAGCGCACAGGAGGAGCCAATTATTCTTGTACGTCGCCACCTGAATGAAAGGAGTGAGGCGC
>JAFMIS010000186.1 GCA_017853915.1 bacterium | reverse complement strand
AGAGCTTAGCGCGTTCGCCTCTGCGTCTACAGGAGTAGCGACCGTAGTATCTGGTGATTGATTCGTAGGTCTTTGGTACATGACACGAAAGCGCCGCCAAAAACTCGAGCGCGTCAAACTCGTGAGCCGCCCCGTCCTTAGTGGAGTAGGTCGTGATGTCATCTTGTATTGAGAGCTTCTCCAAGGATAGTGGAGCGCGCTCGATGTAGCGAGCGACGAACTGTTCGCTCTCTTTGTCGTGGAAGGGGTCCCCCAACCAGACGCCAAATCCAGTATGATCCTGAGAGAGGATCTGCGCCACATCATCGTCAGTGATAAGCTCTTGCTTATGCAGCTGTGCGAGTACCCGTTCAGCGAAGGCTTGCTCGATTGGTTTGAGGTCTACCTCAGAGAACCTAGTGAAGACGCCGTCATTCCAGTACCCGTCGGCGAGGAGTCCGTGTAAGTGCGGGTGGTAATTTAGGGCTTCCCCAGCAGTTTGCACGGTGAAGATAGCCGCAAGTTCATGTTCGTCGATGCCGAGCGTTTGAGAGAGCGCCCGCCAAGCGGCACGAAAGAGGATGGAGTTGAGCTTGCGGTTGTACTTAAAGAAGACCCGTAAGCGTTTTGGGATGGTAAAGACGGTGTGGCGATGGGGAATGTCTTCGATGACCTCACTGTAAATGTGTTCTGCGAACTTCACTGCTCGCTTAGCACCGCAAGAGGGACATACCCCTCGGCGTTTACAGGAGAACGCGATAAGAAGCGAGTGCTTGCATCCATCACAATATACCCGCGCGGCACCGTGAGCGAGGATTCCGCAGTTTAAGTACTCGTCGAAGGTTTTTAGCACCTCATCGCGTAAACACCCATACTGAGGCTGGAACCGAGCCTCCCACTGGAATTGTAGGTCATCTCGAGAGTGGTAGACGATCTGGTAGAGGGGAGAGGCTTCGGGTGAGCGTCTCCTGTAGTGTTGGAGCCGCTCCTTTGCCTTCTCCCAGGTATAGCGCCTGAGCATGCAGGCTGGTTCGGGGAGGTGAGGCTAATGGGTGTGTTAGAATTGGGCAGGAGCGCGGATAGGGATTCAGGTAGGGTTTCAGGGAGAGCTATGCGCCTGCGGTCACGAGTGCTGTATGTGCAGGTCGGGACTTCGGATTTGCTGGGAGATGGGCGGCTCGCTCTGGGATAACATGGCACTCGAGCGGAGCGCTGGCGCGCCCGCTCATTGCAACGTTAGGCAACTATGACTCGTCGATATGATTTTATTGTAAGAAGAAATCTCAATTACAAGGGGTGAGGACTCGATTGAGAGGGCAGGTCGCTTCCATAGCTGGTATCCTGTGCCAGAAAAGGCCCCGTATTCGAAGACTGCCGCACTATCATGGCCACTCCTCAATTAATCCGGAATGTCGATAAGAAACTACTCGTAAATCTGATAGCCACCCCAGCTTCCCACAGAGCCAACCTGCTTGCCCGAGTATCCATCCTTCACCGTCAAAGAGCCTCCTTGTGAAAAGCACGCCGAGACCCCTCTTAAAATGTTCATCTTGCTATCATACGGAAGGCGATACCAAAGTTTGTCTACATATACAGTCCGCCAATTATCCTCGTGCTTCATGATAAGTCCAGAGTCCAGAAGCTGTCGAATAGATCGAGCAATAGTGCTGCACACCTCGTCCTTGGAGTCCGTGAGCTTGTTAAGCAGAACCGATTCGTAGGGCTCTAGGCTTATTGCCTTGCTCGATTTCATTCCGAGAGAGGCTCGTTCTTGATTTATAACTCGTGAAAAAATGTATTCACCGACAACGGCTTGCACGAAGGCCGTATCGTGTTTGCTCCCTTCATCGGAATCCATGTAGCGAGACAGAGATTGAGTTGAGGCAAGTTTGGGATCCTTTAGGATGTAGATATTCACTATTCCGTGGGGGCCGTAGCTGCCGCCCGGTGTTGTAGCTGGTATTCCCAATTTATCGAGACTCTTGGTATTTGCGGCCGCGCTTAAGCCCAGCAAGAGACGTTTTATCTCCTCCCGGGAAGTCTCAGGTCTCACCAGCAAGGTCAGGATAGTTTTCTTGTAGGTTCCGGCTACCTTGAATTGAGGTAATGGTGCTGGCGTTTGTGTCGGTACGAGTACAGTGGGCAAAGATGGAGTCGCTGAGGCTGATTGGCTTTGAGTGTAAGGTGTTGGTGTGGAACCACGAAAGCCGCTGGACGAGCAACTACCGATGTACGCGAGCACAACAAGCATTAAAAGAGTTAATAGACATCCACTGCCACAACCTAATGGCTTACGCTTCAATCTAATCCCGCACTTCGGGCAACTCTCAGACTTTGAACTGACGTCACCGCCACATTCCTTACATTTGATCATAGTCATAGAGGCAAGCCCTCCATTTCGCTTTGCGTTTCGTCTAATTACCACATAAACAATAAGTCCTAACAACCGAGCAAAAAGTTGAAGGAAGTGTTTTTTGAGCGCAATGAGGAAGGCGCTCCTTCTCCGTTCTCAGGTGCAAGGCAAGTACTGGGATCGCCAACCTAATTCGGGGGGAGTCCTTTACTCGTTCTTAGGACGAGGGCAACCTGTCGAATCTCCAACAGCAGGAGCCCTCGACTCTGCTAAATTGGATGGTTTTTACATTTGGGACATCGCTTTAGCCTTGATAGCGGGGTGACTTCGTTGAGCCATTCTGTAGTGACCCAGAAGCGCTCTGCAAGGAGGGCCGGGCCCGCTAAATCCTTTGGCCATTTCTCCACAGGAAAACCTTTGGGGAGTTTTCCGTCAGTCGCTGCCAATTCGAAAGCCCCCAGTTCTTTCTCTCAGAGACCGCGCGCAAAACGACGCACGTCCATAGGATTTAAAATCACCTCCTTCTTTTGAGCGAATCTGGCTGGTTACAGGCGGCGCGGCACCGCAGCAGCCAAATGGCGATCTTCAGTTATACGTTTTAAAAACATATAAGCGTATAAACGCGCACCGACATGTGTGGACAGAGAATACAGGTAATGTGCTGAACGTGTGGGATTAACTGATGCGATTTTAAATCACACAGCGCGAGGTTTGTACCGCGCGGTCTCTGAGAGAGTAGCCGGGGTATCGGAGAAAACGAAGGCCTGCAGGCGAGTAGCCCAGCTACGAGGGAAAGAATGTGCGCAACATTTTTACTGAGCAGTCCGATCTGACTCGGCGCTCACGCGTAGCGATAGGGCAGACATCTTTGTCAGGGCTGCTTGAAGGCGGGAATCCACTAATTTTGCCCTGAGGTTAGCTCCCGGGGCCTCTCTCTCGCCTTGCGGGAGTGCAAACGCTTCGCACAGAAGTTTAGACAGCGTGAGGACAGCATCTTTGCTCTTTCTGGTCTGGAGGTTTCCCATCCGGCATGGGTGTCTTGAAAGCGGCTCACCGCCCCCGTCTCCATGTTGCAGGGGATTTTTTGAGTGTATCGAGATATCGGTAACCCAGGAGCCGTCAACGGAAACCTCAAGCGTTGCGGCCGTTTTGTACGGCTTCAGGAATACTCGCGCCTGCCCTGGGCCCGAATGCGTAAGACCGCTCTCAAGAGAGAGGTCCTTATTATTGATCATGCAGTGGGCAAGTGTGTCTACGGCGACCTGATACGCTCGAATGCTTGAGTGGTCATTGATTGGGGGGAGCGTTGAGAACTGGTTGGGGCTCTTGAGATTGAGCGAGGCTCCAGGCAGGGCCCGAGCCTTGACTGAAAGGAATGAGACCATATCCATCCACGATATCGAGGGCTGTTGCGAGAACGTAGAGCATATTGAGTGGAGCAAGATACGACTCTCATGCAACCCAAAGGAGTCTTCAGCGGGCGCGGTGAACATTACGCTCTGACGGAATCCGCCGATGAGTTCGATGAGGAGCGAGCCGTCGCGCTTGTAGCCGACAAACATCGAGGGAAACACCATCGATACCTCGTCTATATAGGGGCACTTCAGAAGCGAGAGCATCGCAGGTTGGTAGCCCCGCACCATGAGGTGACATAGAGAGCCCTGTACCCACGGGTCCTCACGGATCTCTAAGACGTGGGCGAATTTATGCACAGTAGCATGGAGCGCCTCATTAACCGCCGAGCCAAACTTCATTGAATGGACCTTGCCGAGCATCACTCGCGTCGCGTTTTCGCGCATCTCGGCATCAGCGCTACACATCGCATTCGCTGTGAGTTTCAATTCCGCTATTTCGGGCTCGGAGAAGCCAGTGATGGGATCGCGTGCTCGAAGAGTGGTCGCAAAGGACTCATCGCCCGGGGCCTCTTTAAGGTTGATTGAAAAAAGAGCCAGCCGCTTGCCGATTTCTAGGGATATCGTTGCCCCGCCCGGCGTTGCGCGAGTAAACGTGGGACGAACTGGGCTCAGGTCGTGGATTGATATCCGTTGTTCGACGTTAAGCCTTGAGCGAGGCTCCGATGGTGGAACAAGTGACTGCAGAGTGCCAGCATCGGGCTTTGCGCCTTTTCGAGGGGAGTTTGGTTGAGGAGCATCTGTCATGGGTGCCTTTGCAAGCAGTATTTGAGTGCGAGGTAGTGGATGCGACCGTGTCTGAACAGCTCTCAGCGATTCTAGAGGTAACTCGCTTTTAGCCAAGCGGATACTTTAGAGACCGATTGCTTCGAGATGCGTTCAGATCTGCGCTAGTGTTTCTCTTCTCGTCTTCGCGGCAGGGCGGTCGAGGGCTCAGAAAATGGTTCAGAAAGTAATGCGAGCGCGAGGGCTCAACGAGAACAAGTCGTTGTGCGATGCGCGCCTGATGGCCGCAACCATCGTGTCATTGCAGCACGTTCGAGGGGATTGTTCGTGGGGCGTATGTCGCCCCATGAGCTAAGGGATCGAAGATTGTTCAAATTAAGATGGGAGAAGGTAGACTAATCCATGCCCCATGGGAGCGGGCCGTATGGGCCTGGGTCGATCAGCCCTGGTGCGCGAAGGGCGCGCGCTCAAGCTCCTCGTCTTTCATGGCTGCGACATCTGACGCAACCAAGATGCGGCCTCCGATCCGAATCGGCTGTCCCGCGTCACGATGGAGAGGACATCTTTGTCAAAGCTGCCTCCAGGCGCGAATTCCTCAATTTTGCCCTGAAATCCGTTCCCGGAGCCTCTTTCGTCTCCCCTTGTGCAGGCGCAAACGCTTCAATGAGAAGTTTGGTTATTGTAACTACGGCATTTTTGCTCTCTATGGTCTGCAGATTCCCTATACGACACGGGGTCCTTAAAAAGGGAGCACTGGACTGCTCGTCGTTGGTAAGGGGATTCCGAGGGTGTATGGAGAGATCTGTCATCGATGATCCGTCAACTGAAATCACAAGGGTTGCAGCAGTGTCGTACGGCTTAAAGAATACTCGCGCTTGCCCTGGT
The DNA here is from genome assembly GCA_017853915.1 of bacterium. Lineage (GTDB taxonomy): Bacteria > Bdellovibrionota_C > UBA2361 > UBA2361 > OMII01 > OMII01. The sequence goes on along the minus strand of JAFMIS010000186.1, from coordinate 128 downwards.
CCCGAGTAGGCGACCCCACTATCCATCGAGAGATCCTGATTATTGACTAGGCAGTAGGCGAGGGTATCTATTGATGGATAGGAAAATCAATTGCCTCTCTGACCTTTCTTGAACTATCTGAACGGCGG
>JAFMIS010000185.1 GCA_017853915.1 bacterium | reverse complement strand
ATACACCGCTTACTTGCCGTATGTCTCGACACTCACCGGTTTCTCACCACTGTTGCGCCGGCTTCGGGGCGGGGACGAGGGTACGTACGGCAAATTCTAGGATGCTGCCCCCAGCGGGTCCATACCTTATCTTATCGTGGATTGAGGCTGCACACCGGAGATAAAATGTCATCTTACCCAGTCGCCGGCGCGCGTGTATAAAGCTGCGAGAGCCTTACCGAAGGAGCTTCCGGGTTTATGATCTACCTACGAATTCTACGACTGTGCGTCTTCATCCTGTTCCTTGAGCTACTTCTAGTGCGTTTACTCTCGACTGAGGTGAGCGTGTTGGCATACCTTCAGAATTCGATCCTGGTTTCGTGCTTTCTAGGCCTTGGAATGGGTCTCATAGCGCCCAAACCCAAGGACAATCCATCCGATGCCCTTAAGCCCCTAGCAGTAATACTGCTTTTGATCTCAGTGCCTTTTGTCCGTGAGGGGGCGCGCGGCAGCGCACTGGGACTCTCGATTTTTCACGATTTTCTTGTGTGGAATGAAATGACCACCCCGGGTATCCTCGGTGGCGTTACCTTCGCTGTGTTGTCTCTCTTGATCGTATTTTCCATCCTTGCTCTGTGTTGGGGAGCAATGGTGCCTCTGGGTGCCGAACTTGGTCGTCTGTTCGCTACTACTCCCGAAAGACTCAAAGCATATTCCGCTGACATCTTTGGTAGCCTCCTCGGTGTTCTGATCTTTACTTCTCTGGCGTACTTTTCCCTTGAACCAGTGTGGTGGATCGTGGTTCTCGTCGCCCTCGCGCTCTTGCAACCCTCGTGTCGAGCGCCTCGTTCTCTATCCTTATTAGCTCTGTTACTTGGCTTCGCGGTACTCGGAAAATTGACTGACGACTCAGACATCACCGTCTGGACGCCCTACCAAAAGCTCCAATTCGCGGCTCTTGGCGATGGGGGAGAGTGGAAAGTAACCGTCAACAACTCTGGATATCAACAGATCCAAAATAATTCCGCCCAGTACTCAATACCAAGAGCGGAGCGCTCCATTCAACACTACAACCTTCCCTCTCGACTTGCGTATCCACCTCGACGTGCGCTTGTCGTGGGAGCCGGCACTGGCAACGATGTGGCTGGTCTGCTCGCTCATTCCGATGCCGACATCAAAGCAGTGGACATTGATCCTGTGCTCTTACGGCTCGGCAGACAGCTGCATCCAGAGGCGCCTTACGCGAACCCCAGAGTCCACGCTGTCGAAAACGACGCACGCGCGATCTTCTTGAACGATCCCCCTAAAACCTACGATCTGATCGTTTTCGGCCTCCTGGATTCACACACAACCCCGAATCTCTCGAATGCCCGGCTCGATAATTTTGTGTACACCAGAGAGGCGCTGCAAGCAGCCAAGCATCTACTCACCGATGATGGGATCCTCTGCCTCATTTTTCAATTACAGCGACCATACGTGGCTGCTCGCATTCGCAATCTCCTTGAACAGACGTTCGGTCAACAGCCCCTTGTTTTTAATGTACCGGGCTCTGAGTACGGGTGGGGTGGAACCGCTTTCGTGGTGGGAGATCAGGCACGACTACAAAAAAATATTGAATCTGATCCGCTGCTCAGGGGGCACCTTGAGAGGTATTCGGTGGCTTTTGACGAATCCACTCGGCAGATCCCAATCACAACCGACAATTGGCCCTATCTGTACATTGAAAAGCCATCGGTACCGACGCTCTTCTTCGCGCTCGGTGCCATGTTCTTAATCCTATGGCTGGTTTCATCGCGACAACGGTATGGATACTTCATCGCGCCTGACCTGGGAAAACCGGATGAGGTGGCTTTTGTAATGCTTGGAGTTAGCTTCTCGTTGGTGCAGGTATTCTCCATCAATAAAGCCTCGATCTTGTTTGGAAGCACCTGGTTTGTGAACAGCGCCGTGATATCCGGAATTCTCATCATGATTCTTTTCTCAAATGTCGTGGCTGCCTGGCTTCGGCCATCCTATCTGTTCTCCGGCATTATCGTAGTGATCCTCACAGCGGGGCTGGGACTCCTTCCGTTATCGCCTCTGCTTGAGTATCCGATGGCTCAACGAGCGCTCCTTGCAGGCCTCATATCGGGACTGCCGCTATTTTTTAGCGGAATCCTCTTTGCGACCGCATTTGAGAGGGCGGGAGACCCTGGTCGCGCTTTGGGAGCAAACCTGTTCGGAGCGATGCTTGGAGGAATTCTTCAACTCGTCACATTCCGTTGGGGAATCGCCTCGACCATCTACCTTGCAGCGCTCTTCTACCTATGCGCGACGATCTTCGGCACCTATGGCCGGAGCTCTCTAGAGCGTCGCTCGCTCTCATCAGGGGCGGATGTGTAACCGAGGGGAGAGCGCCGTACCTGCGGAAACCTCCTTAAGGGCACCCTTTATAATTGACCGATAAGGAACGTTATCGGGCATTTTATATACCCCCTGTATGCCCCCAAGCTGTGAATTAATGCCGTAGGCCGGCCAAGTAGCCCCCAGACAGGCCAAGCTACCGAGCTCGCCGAGAGCTCTTTCCACGCACAGTAATAGTGGTGCGGGCTGTTGATGCTGCTCCCAAGGCGTCTGTCACGGTTAGGCGCACCCGGTAGCGCCCATCAGCTTTGAATCTTTTCTTTGCCACGGAACCTGCGGCGCGACCACCATCCGAGAATCTCCACGAGTACGTCAAAGCCTCGCCCTCAGGATCAATAGAGTTGCTCGCGTCGAATACATATTGGCGCTGCGCTTTGGCGCGCGCGCCGCGACTGGTCAACGCAGGGCTAATGACGGCCTTGGGAGCGAGATTCCTGTAGACAGCAGTGAACGCCCACGGCTGGTTCTTAGTGGTAAAACTTCGCTCGCGGCTTAGGATCCCATCGCTCCATCCAACAAACGACCGTCCAGCATGCAGTTTGCTGGCGATGATGCTCTGAGATGATCCGACGATCGGATATGCCTGATAGGGGGCTACGACCTCTTTTTCCTCATCGAGGTACACTATCGATGCACCTGGCGGAGAACTCGCAAAGAGATACGCGCTCGTTTGGGGCAGGATCCTTTGGCACTCCTGGTCTTCAAGCCCCTCCCCGGCACTGACAACAAAACAGAGTTCGTATGAGGTGTTGTCGGTGTGCTCCTCGGGCATAAAGGAGGCCCGCTGACTGTTTATCTCATTAACAAGATGCGTGTGCAGGTTATGAATCTGCAGGATATTCCAACTAGCAGTAACATTCGCATTTCCCGCGCTATCTACTTGCCCCTCAAGCGCTACTGGAACACCGATACGATACGTCGATCCGGACGCGGGTGATATAATGTGAGCAATCGGAGCCCTCACGCCGGCGCGCACCGTAAATGAATCGCTTGATTGTTGATATGGAGCGCTTAACTCTTTCACAGTTATTGTGACGGTGTAGTTTCCGGCCTTGGAATAGACGTGCTGAGTCTGCGCGCCTGTCGCTGACGAGCCATCACCAAAATTCCAGGAGAAAGAAAGACTTTGCCCTTCAGAGTCAAAGCTTTTTGAAGCATCAGCTGTGACCACCAACGGCACGTCACCAAAGAGGGGGGAAACCTCCGCTCTTACAACAGGGGGCGAATTACCCCCTACTCTCGCCCGAAATCGACGAACCTGACTTGTGCGCGTTTTTAGATCGATATACGTCGCGTACAGATTAGTATCAGGCCCTATCGTGAGCTGCACAGCTCCTAGATTGCTACCTGTCTCAAGCGCGAAATCATGCGCTGTAGGCCGGCCGGCCCCATCAAACGTCAAATATTTGATAAAATTCTGCGCATAATCGGCAAAAAAGAGGCTGCCCCGATACGTGGCTGGATACGAATCCCCAAAGTAAAACGCCAAGCCCGTTACTGAGGCTCCGAGGTCCTTTCCGGTCTCATCGTATGGATGGCGGTATGTGTAGAGAGGCTTTCGTACGGCACCCTGCCCCTGAGCGTACATGGCGCTGCAGAAATCCACAGTGCGCGGCTCAACGCTGTATCCCACTTGGGGTATACTGGCCGTCGCCTCACCCTCAAGCTGTGAGCGCTCGGTGAAACCACCCTCGTAACATGGCCAGCCGAAGTTGAGCCCCTTTCCAACATTTATCTCCTCATAGTAGGAGGTGCCAACATCACCTACGTACACCTGCTCATTCAACGGGTTGATCGTGATACGAAAAGGATTGCGAAATCCATACATCCAGACGCGCGATCGGTTCGCCCCGGGCCGAGCCGGGTCGAACCACGGGTTCCCGGAGATTCCCTGACCTGTATCGGGATTAATGCGCAATACTCGCCCCGAGAGAGAATCGAGATTCTGCGTGCGCAGCCCAACCCGATTCGGTTGGGTATAATCGGCACCATCGCCAATGGAGGCAAAGAGCACCCTGTCGTGCCCAAACATGAGGGTTCCGGCCGAGTGCGAGGGATAGTCGTTCGGGATGCAATCCTCAATCGGATCGCCATCCATACTGAGTCCCGTCATGCAGGAGGCCCTCTCCGGAATATTCGGATCTCCATCCGGCACCGGAGGAGCCATATTCTCCAGCACGCTATTCTTACCAACAATAACTTCGAGACTACCCGGCAGTGCGACCTTGTAGTCCTTAGCCGCGTCCGCCGTGACTCGCGCAATCTGAATCAAGCGCGGATCTCCCACATCAGGCGCGGCGCCTGGGGGATCATACACATACGAGAGATACACATACGGCTTTGATGGAAAATCAGGATCGACGGCCAGCCCGAGCAGCCCACGGTCGGTCGCCTTATTAACCATCGCGGAGATATCGAGGAATGGCTCAGAGAGCAGCACCTCATCCTGAATGGTTCTCACAACCCCAATTTTCAACGCCAGATAGGCCCTATTTTGAGGCGCGAAAGCTATCGCGGTTGAGATCGGCAGATCCTTTAGTACCACCTCTTCGTAGAAATCCTCTCCCGGCGCAAACTCCGACTGAGCCATGACGGAGCCACTTGAGAGCAGCGCGAATCCGAGGACAATCCAGAAAACATAAAGATGAATGAGCGAATGAACGCGTGCCCACATAGCCATGACTTCCAACAGAAGAGCTCTGACCCTAGCACTTCAGACAGCTACGCCTATGACCGAGATTCTCTCTCTCGAAGGATAACGTTACAAAGAGAGCAGCGAGGACAGCGAGAGGGAGGGCCATAGGCGCCCGATTGATAAAAGAGAGCCCGGTGAGTCTACGCTCATGGGCCAGGCATTTTTCGTAGGTTGACTCAAGTAACCCCCGCCCTCGGGTCGATGCACCTACATGGCACAATCCATGACCTGTTGGGTGAGACAGCCTCTTCCCCCTCCCTCTTCTCGCTGCTCTCTTTGTTCAAAATTTCTCGCCGCTCTCTTTGTTACAATTTCACGCCCATCTCTTTGTTCAAACTTTCTCGCTGCTCTCTTTGTTCAAACTTTCTCGCTGCTCTCTTTGTTCAAAATTTCTCGCCGTTCTCTTTG
>JAFMIS010000184.1 GCA_017853915.1 bacterium | reverse complement strand
GTTGGGGGAATCCCAAACCGCTCGGCCACTGAGGGAGGAATAATGTTCTTCGCCACCAGCGTCTTTTCAATCTCAGCATCGCCAGCCGAGGCAGTCGCTTGGTTCGCAGCATCCTGCTGTTGCGATAGCCGCGACAACAACATCTCCTTGTCCTTCTGCGGCATATCAGCGTACTGGAGGATCATCTCGGCAGGTATATCGACCCCCTTCCCAGCCAAGTCGGTCAGAATTAGGAACGTCCCTAGTCGGCTGCTCGGACTGTAAGCACTCTCCCCCACCACCAGATCGAACTTCTCAAGGTCACTCTGCTCAAGAACCTTCACAATGTCCTCATCGGAGAACTCATCAAGCGGAACACCGCCAACATTCCGATCTTCGCCAGTTGTCTGCGCTGAGCGCACAATTCGCACCACCCGCTCCGGGGGGTAATACTTCTTAATGATCGGCACTAGCAAACGCCCCAGCCGAATCATCGCGTCACCCAACGAGTCAAACAGGAACTCGTTCCCAGTCATCTTGATCTGTTGCTTCTGTAAGATCGCAGCCCCAGACTCGTTCGCCCCGCCAGCCTCGGGGATCACATTCATCCCCTCATCCAATAGCCGCTCCTGAAGCGCCATCAGATTCACAATCTCACTCGGGAACTTGGCACCCTCAGTCTTTACCGGGATCTTGGAAACACTATTAACCTCAAACACAGCCCCCGGCTCGGCGCTCGACTCAATAAAACGCTTTAGCTCGTTGTCAGGGAACGTGTCGCGGTCATAGAAATAATTATAGGACACCATGCGGTTGCCAATGTCCGTTGCCTGACTCGCCAGCTTGTTGATAAGCAATTGGCTGTCCTTGACTTGCTCGACCTTGCCCCAGAACTGTCCCCGCTTGCGATACGCAAAAAACGGCACAAAATAGAAATCGTCGCTCGGCAAGTCAGCCGGATTCTCGTCACTCAATAACACCTTACCGCCAGCAACCTTCGTCAGCCGAATCTTCTTAACGGTCTTATCAAGCCTCACAAACCCAGGGATCGTCCCCGCCATCTCCAGATCCGCTTTCGGGAACTGCCACGCATTGACGTAGAAATCCTCCGCAAAATGCCCAACTACAGGCACCTTAACGTACACAAACCGGGCGCACTCAATGACCAAAACACTCTTGCGCTTGGTGTCAATATGCGGTCCAAAGATGTTCGTATCGACACTATTCGCACCTAGGAGCGTGTCTTGCTGATTCCCTGGACGAGTACGCTCAATCCCATACGGCAACCGATCCACCACTGTCGTATAAGCCGCCTTCAAATCCTCAGCCTTGTCAGGCCACAACTGCTGCGCCCTGCTCAGACTAAACCACCGGTACTTACAAAACCCCTCCGCATCACTCGCGTCAGCCTTGTCGAACGGAGCAAAAACACTCTGATCCCACGGAAACCTCTCGACAATAATCTCGCCCCGCAAATCATTGTCTCTGCTAATCCGAATGTTCCAGCTCCCCTTGCCAGCAACAATCAAATCCTCAAAACTCTCACTGCGCTCACGCCAAAAATTACATTTATCAAGAAGCTGCTTTACCAGGATGTTATACAGATCCGCAGCTTTTTGATCGCCAGCTTCCTGCGGCACAAACCGAACGTCGGTCCTCTGCTTTCTCTCAAAGCCGCTAAGCGTATCAATCTTATTGCCAATCCGATTGATAGTTAAACACGCCCGCCCCTGAGAGTTTAACGTCTGACGGTCAGAGTCGGTCCACTGTTTGCCAGCTCGAAAATCCTCACTTGCTTGCCCCGCTTCAATGCTCGGCTTGTCGTACTCGTACCAAGTATTAAAACACTCCAAAACCTCGGCAATCGTGTCCCATTCGTTCTTATCTTCCCCGGCGATTGTGCGCCGAACTAAAGGAATATCACCGCCAACATCATGCAAATGCCCGTCAGGACCAGGGCTAAAGGACCAATAACCAGGCTGCGCTGGCTGCCCAGGGATAATCTCCCCAGTGTTCGGATCTTGCGACTCAGGAATCTCCTCAGTCGGAGGAACCCACGACACTTCATGCGTGTGACCATCCTCTTTCTCTGCACTTGTAACCCCATACCCACGCTCGTCGTTCAAAAAAACAACGTGGTAGTGATTCCCAAAAATTGAACTGCGCTTAAGACTCTTCATCAGACTGTCAGCCACCTGTTCGGATTACGCTGCCGCTGCCAATTCTCCAGCCAAACTTTTCTCTTCACTGGCTCGTCGCTCGGTCGAGTACCAAAACGATAATTACGCAGCAGGTCGTACACATAACTCACGGCATCCAAACCGTCGTCATGCCACATCGGGAACTTCTCCATCTCACTCCTCAGCCGCGCCCGATACACATCAGGCACGGCCCGCGAGATATGAACCTTCCCATTATTTAAAGGCCAAACGAGGTTGCTCTCAATTCGGCTGGCCTTCGACCTTCCACCGGGACGCAACATCACTAACGTCCCGTCCTCAATGCTAAGGTACTTACCCCTGGAACGTAAGGCATTTAGGACGTGAACCTCTGTTGTGGATAATGCAACTTTCTCAACCCCAAGCTGCAAAATCCTTCCGTTTCGAGAGTACATCTCAACTACCTCCCGAATCGCATCCTCATACCCCATCTCCTCAATCACCAGGTCCGTAATGAAAATATCACTCGCACCCAAGTCGTCCCGGTATGGGTCCACCCCAATCACCGCCATCGCCCAACAGTCGCCAGTCCGGTCGCGCCGCTCACCAGCCGGGTCCACCACCATAAAACGGTAGAGGCGATCCGGTACGTCCTGAGGCGCAACATCCCGAAGAAAGTCTGGAGAGAGCCGCTGTATCTCCACCGGGGTAGGGTTGAGCAGTTGTTGGCTAGAGAACTTCCGGCGATTCTGCTTCAGCTCGTCCAAATACTCCTGGCTGATAAAAACCGGCTTCCCATTCCACGCCCCGTCCTCAGTCGCCGGCTTCAACCTCAAATGATAACTAGGATCGCCATTCGGCTTCTTTCGATTCCGCAGCATCGAAAGCAAATCCTCATGGTGATACGGCGTTCCAATAATCCACTTCTTCCCGCCGTCCTTGCCTAAATTTTCAGACATATCAAACCGCTCTTTCAACTTCTCAATCGTCTCAGGATTATCAGCAATATCCTCCACCATCACGTCATCATAAATCCTAAGGCTAAAGTGCATACCCGTCGGCATCGCCTCTAATAACCCACTCGCCATTAAGGTCGGCTCCTTTTGAAACCCCTTTCGCTTCACAAATATCCCATTCTCCTCACTCCACTTCGGAGCCTCAACATGGGGATTCGCCCATAAAATATCCGGGAATACCCACTTCAAGAACTCACTGGACTCAAGCGTGAACTTAATCTGCTGAAAAAACTTTAACGCAGCCGACTTCGTGTAGCTAAAAATACAGATGCTCTCTTCAGGGTCGTTCAGAAGCACTTGAATTGTTCGAGCGCTCGTCACTATCGAACTCTTTCCGTGACCCCGCGCCCAAATATCCAAAGTATTCGTCATCGGCCCAATCTGCACCTCCCGACACGTCGCCACCCACCACGGATGAAATGCACAGGGTATCTTCAGCACAAACGCCGTAATCGCCCATAAACTGTCTCTCAACATCCCACGGAACACCCGCCTGGTATTCTCGTCCTGCGTCAATTCCCGCTTCAACTTCTCATCATACGGCCGCTCGTCCATCGCCCGGTCAAACGCCGCCCAGTCATAACCATAATCAACGCCAGCTATCGGCTTGAACTTCACGCCGTTAATCGTAAACATCACCCCTTCTCCACAGCTTTAAAAATCTCAGCCCACTCCTTATGAGTCTGCTTACAACTCGGAGGAGCCTCCGAAAACCGCATCAACACCGCCCTCCAAAACTCTTTAATATCCCGCGCCACAATCAACTCACTACCCTCCAAGCCAGGAGTAGCCTTCAGCAAAATCCTCCTCCGCACCGAATACTGCTCATGCAATTCGTCCCGCAACGCCTCCCGCAACTCATCCCTCAACCACCCCTTTAACCTCGGCAAATGCCGCTCAAAACTCCTCCGCGCATCGTCACTCATCAACCCTCGATGCAAACTCACAGGGTGATACTCCAACACCACCTCGCCATTCACCAAAAAGTCAGCCTTACACCCCTGCACCAACGGCACCTGATACGTCTCCCCAGGAATACACCGCCACCCAGGAATGTGACGCTCCATCAAAATGGCACACGCAATCTCACTCTTCGAATCAAAGCGAACAAAAGGAATTCGTTCAGGGAATAACTGAACATTGAGGTCAACAAAGGTCTCGCGGTTGATCCGCACGTCGTAATGCACACCAAAACCCCTTTGCTTCAGTGTCTTAGAGGAAGATAGAGAACGGAAGATACACGGGGAGCTTTCCCTAGTGCTCTATTGATTAGAGACCTCAGAGAAAAGACCCCGAGATTATTCACGGCGGCCCCTCAGAACATAGACGACTCAATCGCAATCGGACCCACGAGGGCGTCAATTTGCTCAGTTTGACAGATGCGAAAGCTTTACTTGCTTTTTTTGTCAGCACTTTAGGACCGGGACGCAGCTCCCCGCTCGCAGGATCAACTACCTGCTCGTTGCCCGGTAAAAACTGGCCGCGATTTTCACCGCGACCAGACAAAAAGCATTTACTCTCGCATCACCGATCCGGCGCGTTCCCACGCCGTGTCGTTGGTAGATTTTGTTGCAAGCTCAGACGCTCACTCACTACCTAGCGCTTCATTGGGGATAATCCAAAGACCATCCGGGAATGTGTCGCTAACCACGACCCTGCAATCACAAAGTGATCACACTCTAAATGCTCAGATATGTGGCGATACTTTAACTCAGTTGAAGCTCAAAACGTAAGGTTTTTGGGCCTCGTGAGAAAAAATTTGCGCTCGGGGATGGAGCTTTAATACATCTGGAGGTGCGCGGCCGGGCGGGTCGGCCGGGGGTCCCCCCCTCCCCCCGTGGCGGCGGCGGGCGCTGCTTCTCTCTTTTCTCTCCCCTCCGTCGAGGGGGGGGGCAGGGGAAGAAGGGGGGCGCAGGGGGTAAGTATACGGAGTTGGGGGCTCTGTCCTATAAAGCCGTTTATCGCTCCTCATCTGAGCGGTCGAAGAACGCGACCGAAGCCGAGATGTTTTCACTACTCTGTCCGTGATACAGCCGATTCGCCTTCACGATTTTCTCCAGTGCCTGGGCCACGTCCCGAAGGCTGGCCGCCTCCAGTTTCTCGGATTTAAACACCTCTCGGAGCACCACCATTTCGGCGCCGTCGAGAAGATCGTTTCGAGCGCTCCGATACTGCCCAAGATCCGGGAGTTTTTTGAGGATATCATCAAACGGGGCCAGGGCTCGATGCACGGCGCCGGGGGTGATATCGAGCGCCTTAGATAGCTCCTTTTCAGTAGCGCCCTTGGCTCTAAGCGCCAGGGCTCTAGAGACCTTGCGAACCGTGGTTAGGTTAGG
>JAFMIS010000183.1 GCA_017853915.1 bacterium | reverse complement strand
AACATGCTCCGCAACAATCACACACGAGTCTCGTCTTACGATCCATACCCTCCATAGTACGACGGTCGATCAATGGCGCAACGATAAAATCACTAAAACTGCGCTCACGTCTGGCCACAATTCTTGCCACGAGTGCGATCCACGAGAAAGATACGTGTTGAGTTTTCCCTTTCCGTACCTTCCTCATCATCCTCCACCCGTGCCGCTCTATTCGGAAACTGGTGTAGGCGCCTTCGCTTGGCCTCGCTTCAGAGTGGGCTTTGCGGGCCTTCCTTAGCGAAAGCCCGGTCATACAACTTTTTATCCCGCTTCCGTACGCTGGTATCACATTTCGGATAACACATACTCCAGTGAGGAGCTTCCATGACAGAGATACAAAAAACACCCGAGAAAAGGCCGCGTGGGTTTGCCGCTATGGATCCGGCCAAGCAGCGCGAGATCGCGCGACGCGGAGGAAAAATCGCTCATCTCCGCGGCAATGCTCACGAATTCACCCCAGAAGAGGCTCGTGAAGCAGGTCGCAAAGGGGGGCAATCCGTTAGTCGTGACCGCAAGCATATGGCTGCGATCGGTCGTTTGGGAGGCGAGGCTCGAAGTCAAGGAAGATCACGCCCCACCCCTGAAATGCCTCCATCAATTGAAGGCTAAGGAAATATCTGGTTTCACAGCGTTGGAGTTATGATGTAGATCTCCTAGGATGAACGCCGTCCACCTTCATCTGACGCTCATTCATCTTCCAATTGTTTTGGTTCCCACGAGTGTATGTATTGCGCTCATTGGAATCTGGCGAAGCTCTCTAGTGATATCCCGCGTAGGGCTATGGCTTCTTATATTCGCTGCTACCATCGCGATTCCAACATTTCTGTCAGGTGGAGAAGCAGAAGAGATCGTTGAGCATCTGGCTGGGGCCTCTAAAAATGTGATTGAAGAGCATGAAGAGGCGGCGGAACTGGCATTGTGGATGACGCTCCTTGCTGGACTTCTCGGCATCTGCTCGCTGTGGGCAATCTCTCGTGGGGCCCGTCTCGAACGCCTACTTCTCCGTGCCACTCTGAGCGCGGGCTGCCTCTCAGCTCTTTTATTGGGCCAGGCCGCCTTCCGAGGCGGTAAAATTCGACACCCCGAAGCGTTCGTGGCGACTTCAACAGCGGCCCATGCCTCCCACGAACACGATGATTGATCGCGACACGCTGAGCTGTTTGCTTTTGACGCCGATAGTAGAGCAGGGCTCCTAAAATCTGAGGGCGTGCCACGCGCTCTGAGGGAGCTCACCCAACCTCCTTAACGCCCAAGGCTATACTTTTGTGCGATTACACTCTTCCACACAAGGAGATATTTATGAATGTTAAAGACCTGATGACTAAGAATCCAGTGACATGTGTGCCTACCACCAAGCTTAAGGAGGTAGCAAAACTTATGGACGACAACAGCTGCGGCGAGATTCCAGTGATCCGATCAAAAGATAAACCCGAACTCGTAGGAGTCATCACTGACCGCGACATATGCTGTCGAGCCGTGGCTAAAGGGAAGGACCCCGCAACAACCTCAGCCAGCGAGTGCATGTCCTCCCCTGTCTTTACCGTAACTCCAGACTCCGAAGTCTCTAAGACGTGTAAAACGTTTGAGGAGAAGGAAGTTCGCCGTCTACCGGTGATCGACAAGAGCAATCATATTGTTGGAATACTCTCACTCGCTGATATAGCCGAGAAAGCTCCAGAACAGTACGCTAAAGAGATCCTGCGACATGCGGGGCGAGCCCCAGGAGCGACAGGAGCCGCGGCTCACTAAGGCAACTATAGTGATTTGATTCGCGTCCGCGAATCGATTGCGTTTTGCGGCAGACGGGATTTCGCTATGGACTTTTGCAAAACGCTATAACGCGATTCCCATCATCAGCCACGGATGGGCCCCGGAGTCACTTTGTTTGCTTGTCAGGAAGCAATGAGCTCGGGGGCTCGTGCCGTGGCTAACTTTCTTGGGAGTTGCAATCGGAACAAGCACTTGGCTATAACAAAAAAAATCAATAGTTCGGTATCTTAGGCCTAACTACCCTCGCTTTGTGGCCTCAAGTCTTTTGAAGACTCCCGGGAACTAGTACTCTCCATGTGCAGGCTCATGTACTATTGAGCTTCATTTTGGAGAGTCTTCCGTGAGGCAGTTTCGCTCGTTCCTATTCGCTTTAGTCCTTCTCATCAACCCCCTCGGTGCTTGGTCCCAGCCCCAAGAACCGCTTCCCACACAAACGCCCCCGGCCCCACTCGTCATTCTCCCTGACAACGACTTGCGGTCCCCTCGATCGACCTTAGCGACTTTTCTTGCCGCGATGGATCCATCAGAAGGCTCAATAGAGATCGAACGCGCGATAAAAACCCTAGACACCGCCGACATTCCAGAACTAGTTCGGCAAGAACGGGCCGAGGAAGTAGCGGTAAAGTTATACGCGGTACTCGATCACATCGGTGTCACCTCAAGTAAAGCCCCAGCGAACACGACCGTCGACGCCCTTCAAATCACTCAGGTCGCTGGCTTCGCTATTTATATGGACCGAAACGGTCCAAACTGGCGCTTCAGCAAAGCAACCGTGGCTGATACTCCAGCTATATTTCGAGAACTTGAGGGAGAGCTCTCCAAAAAGGACATGCGAGAGCTCGCCGGCGCTACAAAAACGTGGCTTACAATTCGCACATATATCCCGGAACAACTTAAAAACACTACATTCATGATTGAGGATTGGCAGTGGTTCGCGGCTATCTGCGCTATCGTGCTTCTCTTCATCCTACACCGGATAATACTTTTGATTTTTCGCTGGATTATTATCGCCGCTCTCGCGCCGCGATTTGGTCTCCCTCGAACGCTTAATCTTCAACCGCTCGGCCGACCGGTCGCGGTCGCTCTTTTGGCGACGGCGCTCCAGCTATTTCTTCTTACCATCGACCTTCCGATGCACGTATACACCACGGCCGTTGAGTGGATAGCGACGGTACGTATTGTCGCGCTGGCCGTAGTAGGTATTTACCTGGTGGACATTTTTGGGGAACGCTTGAGCAACCGCGCCTCACGCAGCCCATCGACCGTCGATGATATCCTTTACCCGCTTGTTCAAAAGGGTTTGTGGCTACTCGTCATTATTGTCGGAACCGCGCAAATTCTCACCGTGCACGGAGTGAATGTATCGGGGCTTGTCGCTGGTCTTGGCCTCGGAGGTTTAGCATTCGCTCTAGCCGCCAAGGACACAGTTGAGAACATATTTGGATCAATCGCTATTTTAATCGATCAACCTTTTCGCGTTGGTGATTCCATCAATGTGGGAGGTGTTATGGGCGTTGTTGAGCAGATTGGTCTGCGATCGACACGTCTTCGCACCCCCGATAACTCGTTGGTCTCCATGCCAAACTCGAAAGTCATCGCGAGTCATGTCGATAACCTTGGCGCCAGACAAGCGCTGCGTACTCGTGTGGTACTCAACCTCGCGTATGACACGCCACCTCAATCGGTCGATGCCTTCTGCGCCGGGATTCGCGAGTTACTCTCCTCGCATCCAAAATGCAAACAGGATAGCTCCCTCGTATTTCTGAACGAACTGAATATAACTGGCATGGGCATACTCATCCAGTTTCACCTCGTGACACGCGACCCCACAGAAGAGCTCGTTTTAAAGGATAAGATATTTCTCGCTATTTTGACCCTCGCGCAGAACCTTCAGATTAGGCTCACTGGAGCGCCACAGGAGCTACGCATGATGTCGAATCAAGAAACACCTGCGGATAGAACACCCACTCCAACCCGCGAGGCTGCAATCGCGGCCGCGAAGCAGCTCTCGGTCGGATGGAAGCGTGTATAATTATCGATAATTCGAACTGAACGCTATCAGCCCTGCTTCCACAAGGCTAGGCAGGGCACTCCGCATAGCTCGCTTCCAGCGAGCGGAGCGATTTACAGACAGCCCTTCGATGCGGTCGCTACGCTCCCTTACTCAGGGCACTCGACTCGCTCAAGGGTCGAGTGGAGGTGGTATACGCCAATTCGAACCGCCCTGCGGGGTGAAGCGAGCCATGGCGAGCGAGAGGGGCGGCAGCCCCTGGGCAAAAGCGCCGAGCGGGAATGGTGGACCCAGTATACGCCAATCCGAACCACCCGGGGTGAAGCCGCGATCAGCGGCGAGAGGGGGCATTGCCCCCTGGGCTCAAATGCCGAATGGGAAAAATGGAGGTGACGGGAATCGAACCCGTGTCCTAAAAACCTCACAATAGATCCTCTACATGTTTAGAGCGTTGTAAATCTCATCGGCATAGCATCAACGCACACAGCTATAACCGACCAGCTCCTGTTTGTTTCGGAACACCGCCGCAGCGCGCGATGTTCCAGAGCCCGAGAAGATTAGGCCGTTAGGGGATTACGGGCGCGCCCCCTATTAGCCGACTCGGCACTTGTGGTGGCGAGTCTAGGTGCTACCTACATTACGCAGCCATTGCCATTGGCATGGAAGGACGTGCGAAACGCGCAGCAGCGTTAATAACATTGTTTTTAGCAGTTATTAGTTTTCCGCTTTTTACCAGGCCAGCGGATCCTGGACATGCAGACCTATCGATCCTGAATCTAGTCGAAACCTTTACACCCCCGTATGCAACTGTGAAAGAACAAGCACATGAAGCAGATTCAACCGCTTCAGTCCTTTCTTTTATTATACGACTCCTAGGCCTTATTTTCCACAACAGTGAGCGGATTTGCTAATACTGGAGGGTCGCCCCTGGGCCATGAGAGTTTAGTTCGCGACTATATTCCTGGAATTATCCGGTAATTCAGGGAGATCAATCACCAAGCTCTTCTGGTCATCACGGCACCGAGGACAGCCCTGGGAATCAGATCCAACCCATCACGTGAGTACACCCTGATTAGGCTGCAGGCCTGATGTGAACGAAAATGCACAGCAAGTCGGCCTATATCAAACGTTGTTTCTGCCACCTGCTCTCATTCCCGTTAGTTGCAGCCTTAGTTAAGAGACTGCAGGTTTTTGATTCGCATCTAACCCAGGAAGGTGGATTGCTCTACTGGTCTAGTCTAACCACTACCTAGGCGCGCAAGACTCCGTGGCTCTTTCGGGCTTGGTATCTTCCGGCGAGGGCTTCTCAAAACTTTTAACTATGGAAGGGAAACCCATCCGGGTGATAAAAACTTTTTGATGGATTCATCCCCTGTTTCCTCTGTTTTACAGATTACTTATGTACTCTTTTGGGCAGCTTTATTCCTGCCGGCGGGCCTTTTTTTTCATGCGCTTCTACTAAGAGCAAAAAATATCCCGTCCGATGTGTGCTGGTCACTTGCCAAAGCGTTTGCGCTCTTTGGCTTTTGATCTGCTCCCCCCAAATAGCACCAGAATGATGTAGAGTTTCCTCTAACAGGAAACTCTACTCAGAACTGGTGCTAACTGAGGGGGCAGATCATATACCCGACAAGTTCCCTCAGAGGGCGCTGGAACTCATTAGACAGGTGGCTAGA
>JAFMIS010000182.1 GCA_017853915.1 bacterium | reverse complement strand
TACGGAGCTACCCCGAACTCTATCTGCACCTTATTTGAAAAAACCGGTGAGATCTGGAATAGTTACCGAACCCGCTATGAAGCCTAAATCCGCTCTAAAAATCCTTATAACTATCACTCTTCTGGTAGTTGTCGCTTACTCAGTTTCGTTTGACAAACTCTGGGAGACTCTCGCGTCGATAAGTATAAGCACCGCTCTCCTTGTTATCGCGGGATACTCGATTGGTCAGCTCCTGAGTTCATATAAGTGGTGGACGATTGCCCGTTCTGGCGGAATCGATGTGTCATATTGGGTCGCGCTGAAAGCATACTTCATCGGAATGTTCGTGAATTGTTTCGGTTCAGGCCTCGGCACCGTTGGGGGCGACGTAGCACGAGGCATTTTGCTTGCTCACGGCCTTCCGAAGAAGACCGAGGGAGTCGCGGCCGTAGTTGCCGACCGTGTCCATGGGCTCACAATCCTAAGTATTATCGCGATATCTACGAGTCAGTTATTCGCCAGCGCGCGCGTCCCCTCGTGGATGATTCTAGCTCTCCTCGGAATGGTCGTTGGATTCATCGCCGCGTGGATAATTGGGCCGTGGATGCTGTCCCATCTGCCTGCTTCCAACCGATTCGCCAACAAGATGCGTCAGGTCGCGGCGATCTTCCCTCGCGATATAAAAACGATTGCGATAATCTCGGGGATATCAGCTATTTTTCACTGCACTCAGATCTTGCTCCACTCTGTTATGGCATCTGCTGTTGGAGCGCAGATACCCCTCGCCACTCTGTTTGTGGTAATTCCATTAGTAAATATCGCCAGCAGTCTGCCGATTAGCTGGAATGGGTTGGGAGTTCGCGAGAACTCTTACATTTTCTTTCTTACCGCAGCGCCTGCTCTCGTCTCGAAGGAACAAGCCGCCGCTTTTGGAGCTCTCTGGTTGTTAGCAGTCACCGTAACCAGCGCTCTTGGGGGAATAGTCGCTGCCGCATCTGGCGACCTACAGCTTTTGAGGTCTCAAGGGAAACGAGAAGCAGGCGCGGCCGACTGTTAGCTGCCTAGATCCAGATATCGCTAAAGACCTCTCGATTTTCAAGACATCGGCCCGCGCCCTCCGCGACAACCGCGAGGGGATCAGCAGGTACTGACACCTCCATCTCTAACTCTTCGGAGATCCGCTTACCCAGACCTCTCACAAGAGCTCCGCCACCAGCCAACGCGACTCCTCGGTTGATAATATCTCCCGAGAGCTCAGGGGGCGTATGCTCAAGAGCTTGACGCACAGCCAGAACGATCTGAGAGATTACCTCAGTCATCGCCTCCCGAATCTCTCCACCCGACACCACAATCGTCGTCGGAGTTCCATGGATAAGCGAGCGACCGCGCACCTCCATCACCTCTTCATCAAACTCTGGGTGGGCGGTCCCGACCGATTTTTTTATCTGTTCTGCCGTAGCTTCCCCAATCAGCAGGTGATGACGACGCCGCATGTAATTGATAATCGCCTCATCGAGCGCGTCACCACCCTGACGCACAGAAACTGAGTACACAACATCCTTTAGGCTAATCACAGCGATGTCTGTCGTTCCGCCGCCCATGTCGATCACGAGACTTCCCGATGCCTCAGTAACAGGCAGATTACAACCGATCGCCGCCGCCATGGCCTCATCGATCAGCTGAACATCTCGAGCCTGATCCTGCACCGCCTCACGAATGGCGCGTTTTTCCACTTCCGTGATACCACACGGCACGCCTACCATTACTCTTGGTTTAACCAGCGACCAGGAGAGCGAACGCACACGCGATATAAAATGTCGCAACATGAGGCTTGCAACCTCGAAGTCGGCTATTACACCGGTGCGTACCGGTCGAATGACCTCCACTCCCTCCGGCGTTTTACCGAGCATTGCTTTCGCTTCAGCGCCAAAAGCGACCGGGTGTCTTCGTCCGTTGATATCTTTCAGCGCCACCATTGATGGCTCATTGAGCACAATACCCCTCCCCTGTTCATAAATCAGAGTATTGGCGGTGCCTAAATCTATGGCGATATCTCGAGCAAACAGACGCTTCATAAAACTACACTCACTAGGGCTTCTTATCGGGAACGTTGGGTTTGAGTAGAGTGCCACATCTCTTACAACGAGTACAAATCTAACCTGGAACTGGTCTCAAAAGTATATTCCGCTACGGTTGACGATATAAGGTTTACGACCTCGTCAAATCTTGCGAAGAAATCCTCAGTGTATCTCAGAGGATAGGCCCCGATTTTTTTGCTCCTCTTCTTTGTATTGCCTCTGATCTCGCCAGTCTTGGCAGGATGCAATCTCTGAGACCACTTCTAATATTCCGGCAGGATTGACAAAAATAACCGATACCTGAGCACGTCACCGCGGAGTATCATGGGAGGAATTTAAGTAACCACAAGAATAGTCTCTGCGGACAGGTGTAGCCGGATATCACCGCGCCGCAAAAGCCTGTAGAGACCGGTAGAGAGAAGGTTCATTATGTTTACAAAAATCGGGGTCGTAGGCGCGGGACAAATGGGCGCGGGAATCGCGCAGGTAATAGCGATGGCTGGTTTTAGCACCCTACTTTTTGACTCCCATCCCGAGGCACTCAAACGTGGTCTGGATGGCATTCGCAAACGCCTTGACCAAGGGGTGGAGAAGGGGAAAATAAACACGGCGGCTCGCGACGCTACCTTGCAAAAATTATCGGGGGCGCCATCGCTTGAATCATTTGCTGATTGCGACGTCGTGATCGAGGCGATCATCGAGCAATTTGACATCAAAGCAGCTCTCTTCAAACAACTCGACTCTATCGTGAAAAAGGGCGCGCTCCTTGTCTCGAACACCTCTTCGATATCGATTACTCGTATCGCGAGCCAAACCAACCGGCCCGAACAGGTCATGGGGGTTCATTTCATGAATCCAGTGCCAGTGATGAAGCTGGTTGAATTAATTAAAGGTCTGCAAACTTCTCCTGAAACATTCCAAAAAATTCAAGAGTTCTGCGCACGCATAGACAAGACGACGGTTTTGGCTATTGATACTCCAGGATTCATCGTGAACCGGATCCTGTGCCCGATGATTAATGAGGCGATATTCTTGGTTCAAGAGGGGGTCAAACCGGAAGACATCGACAATGCGATGAAACTAGGGACGAATCACCCCATGGGGCCACTCACGTTGGCCGATTTTGTTGGGTTAGACACCCTGCTCTACATTTTACAGCTGCTTCACCGAGAGCTGGGGGAAGACAAGTATCGACCGTGTCCTCTGTTAATCAAGTATGTCGAAGCCGGTTGGTTCGGGAAAAAATCGGGGCGAGGTTTCTACCGTTACGAGTAGGGTGTCGCGGAGACTCTTCGCGCGCTCCACATGAAGACCGGGCCAGCTCGCTGGAAAAGCGGGTGATGTGGTCTTGTCTTTTACGCTACTTTGCGTCCGCACAGGTACTCTTTGCGCTTCACCTGTTGCTCCAGCACCGCAAGACGCACCAAGGCGTCCTCCTTCATCGGAGACTCAACTTCACGAATAATCGATAGGGCGGCCGTCAGGAAAGCCCCGTTGTACGAGGTAGTAGACAACTGCTCTGTTGAAACGAGGTCCTCCAAAATTTTCTTTACGTACTCGTTGGCTTTCATGGTGATACTACTCCTGTGCCCTGACGCTTATCCCTTCCTATGATCGCTACCTCAGCGGCAATCGTATCGATCATATCATCGCCTAGAACGGTCAGGGCCCGTTCCATGTGATCTTCCTCATCTCGACTCTGATCAAGAACGCGAACGATATCGACCAGCCCCAGAGCCTCCGCAAGGGTGCGCGTGATCTCGTGCAGCCCACGCTCAACGTTTTCAATCTGACGCACCGTGAATATCAGCCCGAGATCTAGGATCATTTCATTACCTCCCCTCTCGCAGATATCGGCCCCCTGCTTCAGCAACGAATCAATCGCTCGACAGCGCCTCCCCCGTGTCGTGACCCCGCGACTCGTGAGAATAGCCTGCAGTCGGTCGAACTGCTTTTCAGTTTCAGTAAGGTGATTTTGTAGGGTTGTCTTAAGCTCTAGCGAAACAGCCGCTTCGATCAGAGCCGGCATATGTTTTACCTGCTCGTGCTCCGCCGCATAGAGCTCATGCAATTGATCATCAAATAATCCATGCAAGCTTGGGTAGGCCACAGAGTCCTCTTCGAGTTACCTTCTAATCAAGAGAGAATTGAAACGATTTACTCTACGTCAAGCGTAGCAAATCTCCGTGTCGGGAAAATGATCCACGTCACTCCAGCGCGAATAATTGGTTACGTGAGAGCGACTATTCGACCCCAAGCCGGAGATCGTTGGGCGTTTTCTTGATGTCAAAAAGAAGCTGCTCAAAATTTATTGGCTTCGAAAGATACTCAACACCTGCCAGATCTCCCACTTCCTCTTCCAAGTCCCGCGTCGAAAAGCCCGAAATGAAGAGGACTTTCATGCTATTTGAAATTTTTTTGAGTTCTTTAACCAAAGCCGCTGGAGAGATGCGGCCGGGAACGCACCAATCTGAGATGAGAACGTGCGGAGGGACGTGGCAGCAAAACTCATACGCTTCGTCTGTGTTTGAAAAGGACTGAACTTCTAATCCCTCGTGTTCAAGAAGATCACGCAAGGCCAGAGAAGCCACCGCATCGTCCTCAATTATAACCGCCCTAATCACAACTGCCCTCGCATACATCGAGCGTTACGTCCTATGGTCGCGCCCTCGATATTCTTAGTACTTGTACAGCTCAGTTTGGTACATCAAAACTTACTTGCCCGGACAGAGTCATGCGGCTAACACAGGAAAGCAAGCGCAGAAAGCATATTTATTCATCAGTGGGTGGGATTTCTGACCCACATCATACAGCGACCGTCGTTGCTGCCTATTTAGGGCGCTTGCTGAGGCAGCTCCAAGGCTCTACTATGCCCTTGCATGAAACGGCGTACTATAATTCCGGAGAGGGGTGTCGCCCTGATAATGGTCATCTTTATGATCGCCATCGCCTCGGCGCTGTTAGTTTCGCTTACGAGCTCGACATATACCTCGATGCGACTCAACCGAGCCGCGGAACAGCGAATAAAGGCCGAATATATACTGAAGTCCGCCGTGAATCTCGCCCAGGTTCTGATCAAAAGTGATACAACCCAATACGATGACCGCAATCAGGATGTGTGGATGAGGTTTATCGATGGAGCGGAGGTGCCCGGCGAACTTGTTGGAATTAGCGAACCAAATGTTCGGGTTTCGCTGCTGATTGCCTCTGAAAAGGGCAAGATTCCCCTGCTCTCCCTCGTTAATCTTTCAGGCGCCGATCAGAGTTGGCGAGATGTCTTAGTAGCTCTCTTCCAGAATCTTGGTTTTGATAAGCCGCTGACGGTGGATCAGTCAACTTCCGCGACCTCTCAAAAAAATTACTCCTCGACGCAGATGGTAGCGAACCTTATTGACTATCTAGATACTGATAAAAATAGCTACTCAGCGAGCGGATTTCAGGCACAAGGGTGC
>JAFMIS010000181.1 GCA_017853915.1 bacterium | reverse complement strand
CTCTATCGCGGGATGCGGCTTTTAGGGTGAAACCGCAGAGGCTAGAGTCGGCGTGGCCGCGGGCAGCTGATTGCTGCTTCAGAGGGCAGGTGCAATTCAGGTAGAACAAACATATAGATGGGACTTCTGCCTGTGCTCGAAACCCATCGTTCGGACGATCTATAGGGTCGGTGGAAGATTCTTGACCCATTCTTGAACTGCCTTCTCAAGATCGACAACTGTCACGGTGTACTCACGACTACCCCGAGCTGACTCGCGCTTAAAGGCGTTCAATCCCGCTTGATTGCAGATCTCTCGTATATCAGCGGCGCATTTACCCTGCGTTGCTCTGGCGAGCCGATTAATATCGACAGTCTGGGCCAGAGGAAGTTTGGCTAAATACATCGAGAATAGCGCGATTCGCGCCTGCTCTGTTGGGAGCGGCACCTCGATCACTTTATTCAAACGACCTCCACGCTTTAAGGCCGGATCTACCAGATCAGCTCTATTTGTGGCGCCGATGATATACACGCCCTCTCGAGATATCACGCCATCAATAAGCTGCAACAGGTGATTGAGAAGATTATCAGCGTGCTGCGCATTCCCCTCAGCTCGATTTTTAGCGATCGCGTCGATCTCATCAATAAAGATAACTGACGGAGCATGCTTGGCCGCAGTCTGAAACAAGCGTGTTAAATTCTTCTCGGATTCTCCCACCCATTTTGAGATAACCTCATTCGCTTGCAACGCGAAGAAAGATAACTGCGCCTCATTAGCGATGACTTTCGCCAATGTCGTTTTACCAGTTCCGGGCGGTCCATTCAGGAGAATCCCTTTCGGAACTTTTATCCCATACCGCTCGGCGGTAGCTGGATCCCGCAACAGTCCTATCACGCCACGCAACTCACTCTTGAGCTCGTCATCGATGATCAGATCATCCCAACTAATTTTTTCGACTTTGCCGTTGAGCGGCTGTGGATTAGCCTTAGAAGAATCTTCGGTATCCAATTCGACATCCTCATCGACCTCAAATAGAGACAGCGCGCTCTCGATATCACTTGAGAGAACCAGTCGACTTCTTTGAGGTGCTGGAAGTGATTGCTCGCGCTGAAAAGCAATCAATCCGGCCTGATTACAGATCGCTTTTATGTCAGCTCCGGAGTTACCCTCGGTGACTTTCGCTAAAATGTCCAGATCGATATCAGGAGCCAGCCGCAATTTACGCGCATAGACTCCAAAAAGCTTTTTTCGCGCGTCAATATCGGGCAGTGGTATCTCTACCACACGATTCAAGCGTCCGGCTCTTCGCAGCGCGTCATCGACAAGATCGGCCCGATTCGTCGCCGCTATGACATACAGGCCTTCACTCTTGATCACGCCATCAATAAGCTGGAGCAAGTGATTAAGAAGGTTGTCTGAATGAGAGGGATTGCTGTCCGATCGCTTCTTACCAAGGGAATCGATCTCATCGATAAATATGACGGACGGCGCGTCTTTGCGCGCCGCGTCGAAGAGTTTCGTAAGGTTCTTTTCCGACTCCCCTACCCACTTTGAGACGATGTCATTCGCGCGCAAGACAAAGAAATTAAGACCAGCCATCGAGGCGACCGCTTTCGCTATTGTTGTTTTACCAGTGCCCGGGGGCCCGTTAAAAAGAATTCCTTTCGGGAGAGCGATGCCGTAGTCTTTGGCTGTCTGTGGATTCTTCAGCAGATTGATAATTGAGAGAAGCTCCTGTTTGGTAGTATCGGAGATAATTAAATCATCCCATTCGACAACATCGATCTCTTCATTACTTGAATCAGGTTTGAAGCTCTCCTCCTGACTTGGAGAGGTGGACGGAGCGCCGGACACACCCAACTTTTTACCTCTAGCCACCGCCATGAACGTCAAAACGATTACCGCGAAGTGCACCAACGCCAGCTGTAACTGCTCGGTCTCGTGATCGAGCGCCGCATGGTAAAGCCGCGCGCCGAGGAAGATGGCCACCACGAGACAGATCATTTGCAAGGTGAAATCGAAGAGATTGCGCTTGGCATCGTCGTACCAGAAACGAGCCTGGTATCCGTAGTACGAGAACGGCAGGATGAAGATCACAAGAAGCGTGACGAGCGACAATTGCAGTTCAAAGAGGGGAGCCATACGATCAGTGTATCGACAATTCTCTTCGATTGCTCAAGCGACTCTCAATAATAAACCACTGTTTACTCTGACGGTGCTTGCGGACGCACCTAACCCCTATGTTCCAGGGGCGTCATGACCTACATACGTATAGTAAACGCAATGGCTGCTCGGCGCCGGCCTGGCAGTGTCAACCGCTCGACATCTTCAGGGCGCAGATCTTTCGAAACCAAGGCATGCGTAAGGGGGAACGCGATTACACTACTGGTCATATCGAAAGTTTTAGCGAGCCCCTGTCCAAAAAAAACCGATCGCATTCGCGCCTGCTGCAGGTACACGGAGACGAATTGCGAGAATGGTGTCGCGTTAAAACTGCCTACCACCACTCGCGTCGCATCACTCGCGCGCATTAACGACGCCAGACGACGCGCGGAGATCCGATTACGCTCAAAAGCGTCCTTGGAGAACGAGGGCTGCAACGCAAGCACTCCCAATTCGAGCGAGTGTGAGTCGATCCGAACTTTTACAAGCCCTCCAGGCATCGCTCCAACGCCTAATTCCTGGAGCTGTTCAAGCACCACCCCATCCTCGGCGAGTATGTGGATTCTTCCCTCATCTGAGGCAGATGTTGATATACGCACGGGATACCGATCACTGGGCACCTTGTCAGTAAGAGCCTCGGGGGCTTCACCACTAACTATGAGAAGGTTTGGCTTTTGGTTGAGCAACTCAGCTAATGTCGCCTCGGGCGCTTCGCCCCATTGCCATGAATCTACGAACATACAACGCGCTGAAACCGATGAGCCGGAATGTGAGATAGCCGGCCAGCGCTCGAAGAAGATATACGGTCGAGCAAGGGCGCCTACATGAATAATCATGTACACGTGCGTTACTAGAGATATCCAAAGGGGGAATGAGCGAAAAACACATTGGCTCAACGCTCTCAGCGTGTAGACAGCTATCACACATACCGGAATAAACCAGTACACGGCGAGATTACAAAAACATTCCTGCCACCAGAACCGCGGGCGATTCATCAACATCAAAGCGCCAGCGCAGCCGAGCAGAGGCACAAGCCACGTTCTCAATACATGGAGAGCTTTACGCGCGCAATTACTAGAAACGCGAACTAGCAGGACTAATCGTTCCAATTTAATACGCCCTTGTTCCAGACGTACACGAATCCAACGACCAAAACGGCCATAAAAGATAACATCTGCCACAGAGCGAATGCCCCAAGCTGCTCCAGGATCACAGCCCATGGGTACATGAAGATCACTTCGATGTCGAAAAGGATGAAGAGCATGCCCACGAGGTAGAAGCGTACATTAAAGCGCTGATCCCTCACCGAGCCCACTGGGATCGCGCCACACTCCCACGGCATCTCCTTGGTCTTCGTCGGATTTTTCGGTCCCACATACATGGCCAACAGGACCATCGTCACCAAGAACCCAAGAGCGGCAACAGTCAGTAGCAAAATACCGAGGTATGGATTTAATTCATTCATGCGAAGGTTACTTCCAAAAGCTCCCCGTATTGTAGCGCGACAAACGCACCCGGCAAGATTCGAACTTGCGACCACCCGCTTAGAAGGCGGGTGCTCTATCCAACTGAGCTACGGGTGCACAAGGGTGTCGGAGAGACTAGCACGGAGCTGTCCTGATCGATATCCCTTGGCGCGCATCCCCTCACCTCAATAGCTTTCAATTCAGTTCCCAACGCGGCGAGACCAGCGCCTTTTAATCTGGCCAGTCGGTTAGCCAGCCTCCGGTCTACTCTGAATCATCCTACCTACTTTCAATATGTTAGGTCGTCTTTTTAACACACAAATTATCGGGGCAGCCCTCAACTAAAATTCCAAACTTGCGTATACTCAATGGGTTGGCAGAGGCTACCCGCCTCACCCTAAAAAGCATGAAGCAAGTACTCGTGAACTGATGATTATAGGAGAGGACACCTCCATGCGCTACGTTCGCGTGGGATGTAGGTGTTGCGTCCAGCTAAATGGACAGATGGCGTGAAGTAGA
Organism: bacterium; assembly: GCA_017853915.1. GTDB lineage: Bacteria > Bdellovibrionota_C > UBA2361 > UBA2361 > OMII01 > OMII01. Next base: position 1,413 of record JAFMIS010000181.1, on the reverse strand, counting down.
GCGATTACATGACACTTCCGAATAACAACAAGCGAAAGATCTTCGACGGCCGGTACGAGATCCTTTCGATCGTCGGCAGAGGAGCCGAGAGCGTTGTGTACCACGCGCGCCATATCTCTGGCTCCGCGCAGGAAGTCGCCCTTAAGGTGCTCGTCCAAAGAAAATCCACGACTGCTCTCTCTGGTGGAGCTTCCTTATCAGACAAGCTCCGTAAGGAGGCCCTCACACTCGTCTCATGTCGATTCAAGTATGTAGTACGGCTGGATGACTTCCACTCAGTCGACCAGCTCTGCTACCTATCGATGGAATTCGCTCCTCTCGGAGACCTAACCAAATTCATCGGCACCAACGGAGCTCCGTTATCACCCGAACAAGGGGCGAGATTCTTGAAGCAAAGCTTACAGGCCCTCGATTTCATCCATGCGACGGGTGTTATTCATAGGGATATAAAACCGGAGAACATTCTGGTGGTGAGCCCCGAGGAGATACGCATCGCTGACTTTGGTCTGGCTCTCTTGCCTGGTGATGAGATCGATATTGACGAGTTGAAGAACGCGGCTGGGACCTTCGACTATCTCGCGCCAGAAATCCTTGAGGGAGTGCGATATGACACGCGCTCAGACCTGTATGCTCTTGGAGTGTGCTTTTACGAAGCCATCTCGGGCCAACATCCATTTCGGGATGTTCCGCTCGCTCAGCAGATGGATGCGCGGCGAGATGGCGCTATCAAACCGATTGAAAATCTCGTCCCGACTATCCCGCCACATGTAGCAGCGGTGATCTCACATCTGATGGCTTTTGACCCTGACGGCCGTTTCCAAACCGCCAGCGAGGCTATTGCGGCTCTCGATGACCCGTCATTTACCCTATCCACGACCTCGACATCGAGCGTAACGGCCCACAATCCTCCTGCGGTGGAAGCCGTCTTTACTCCCACCACGAGTGGCGACCCTATACCTCCGGCAGACAACACAGTCCGCGCGCAAGAGAATCGTGATATCGAGTCCTTCATGCTGTTGGACGAACCTGCCAACACAGATTCGACGACGGCTTCGTTGACAGCCTCCACATCGGCAAGCTCTGGCAACTTAGATTTGGAGCGCATCAAGGAGATAGTAGCGAAAGACTCTAAGCGTAAAGAGGCCACGTCCGACAGACGTTCACAATTACTGTCAGAGCAGGGTGGAGCTGTCGGCCCAGTGAGGGAGCCAGACCCCAGCCGACAACGTGCTAGCGCTGCTAACGCACTCATGCAAACCGCACTGACGTTTTTGAGGGGATTATCCTCCCCGGTACGTTCGCTGGTGATAGGCCTAGTATCTGCGGTTCTTACTATTGTCGTTCTGGTGGCGTACGAGACGATTTCGTCGTCACATTCCCCCTCCACGTCAGATTCCACCTCCGCGCCCAGCG
>JAFMIS010000180.1 GCA_017853915.1 bacterium | reverse complement strand
GATTGCCGAAATCGGATTAAACGTCGCGGCCAGCGCCAGGGCGAGAGCCATGATGACTAGTCGCATCACGCGTGCCTTATTGTTCAAATATTGTGTCGCCCCAGATAGCCACGCCAGAAAAGCAACGCCATACAAGGTCGTTGTTGATACACGCGCTGCGCCCTCGCCGTGTCTGTATTGGTTTTGAAGCCCATAGGGAAGCACAAACCAATACAGGGATAGTGTGGCGAGACAGAGCATCAGGGGACATCCGTGAGCCCACACCTGACTCTTGATAGTGGTTGAGCTGACAAGTTTTTCGCTCCAGGTAACGCATAAGAAGCCGGCGATTATGAATTGCAGCGAAGGTTGCACGGTCACAATCTCGACCGGAGAGAGGCCAGAGAAGAGGGACCAGGCGGCATTAAGCGCCGCAAACCCAGCAGGGTATCCAAACGGCCCCACTCCGAGCAGACCCTGGTCCCAAGGCACACCACGAAGACGCATAATCTGAGATGCCCAAAAGGCGTGTTGATCAGGATCGCTAGAGAGAGCCACATCTCGCGGTACATCATGGAGAGCAACGGGAACGAACGCCGCCACGAGTACTATGATGAATAGCAAAAAAGGGAACGCGAGACCGGGCTTGATGCTGGCCCGAACCGGAGTGGAAGCCTCGATTCGATATCTGCGGGCCAGAAACAACACAGCACCCCACAGAAACACCAGCTCGAAACCGTAGAGCGAGATCTCGTATCCCGATGCAAGGAATAGCAGGCCGCTTACGAAAGAGTGCCCGTACATCATCACAAGTATCGAGAGCTGACCGCACACCAAAGCAAGGATGTGCCAACCCAAAGGAGAGCCAACGACTGGTTGTGAAAACCCACACCAGCGATGCGCGAGGCTTACAATAGGTGCCCCCACACACCAGAACACGAGACCGGCCTGCACGAGGCGAAAGCCCGCAACGAGACCAGCGCCTGTTATCGGGCTTGCAGGAGCTTCTACTCCCCACCGCAACACCATAGCCACAAGGGAACCCAACGCCACGAGGAGGGCTGTAATATCAAGAACGCCATCTCGGTTAGTCGCTGACCTCATAACCATGCTGGACCTATAATGGCAGGAAAACTTAATCGGCTAAAGCTGCCTCAACGTGAAACCACCATATGTGGTTTCAGAACAATCAAACTGCAAGCCGGCAGCGCCGCGGCCGAGAGGCGGTCAGTTGGGCGTTTTTAATCCCTTTTCACCGCTCTGGCCCTGTTTACTCACGTGCGGTGTCGCTATACACTCAAAAAACGCCGAATAGTTCCCCCAGACCAGCATGAAAGCACGACATACAAATCTTTGTGAAAGTCGAGAAGTTGGCAAAAATGCGGAGGATCTCGAAGCGTCCCAGCGAGGTCATACGCAGCAGGCTGGTCACAGGGAGCAGAGGGCTCAGTCTCGGCCAGTCCCCCTCAAATCAAAAATCGACTCTATGCTTCATAGAACGTCCGCGGTACTAACACGCCTACACCCATTCTATCGCTGGCGTACGGTACACCTAGTAGCCGAGAGAGAGATGTCGTCGTCTAAAGATGACTCAAACGCCGCGGGGGGACAGGCTTGGATACTAAAACCGCCTCTAGAACAACCTCATCCGTGGGGACCAGTATCCTTGTCGCTCCGGCTTTCTGGGGGCGCTTATCCGCTTACGGCCCGTCTACAGTATCGGGTTGGAGACGCTCTAACAGAGGGCTTGGATATCTGGTTCGTAGTCGACTCTCACACACTACATAAGAAGATCATTCATCTTCCTCACGATACGAGCTGGCTACGGTTGGTTTTGTATGACTCGGATACGAACCTCGCGCTTGAAAGCTGTCACATGCGCGAGCTCGGACGCGCCCATCGACTTGCGTCAAAGGTCGGCGAGGTGGCGCTACATGCTTTAAAAAATCCTAGAGCAGTTCGAGTTAAGATTAGGAAAGCGATAGCCATGTTTCGTCGTGGTGGAATAAAAGCAATCAGAGATCGTCTGCAGCCAAACAACGCGTATGCGGCATGGGTTGTGGCACATGATACTCTTTCTGACGGAGCTCGGGAGAGAATGCGGGCGTCCGTTGAAAGCTTCTCGTATAAGCCTCTGATCTCGATCATTTTGCCAGTGTACAATGTCCCCGAGCGCTTTTTGCGTGCAGCTATCGAATCTGTGCGCAAGCAGCTATACCCACATTGGGAGCTGTGTATCGCGGACGACAATTCTCCGGATCCAACGGTCCGTCAGGTCATTCAGGAGTACGGGGCTCGAGACCCTCGCATCAAGTATATCTTTCGAACAACCAACGGACACATCTCGGCCGCGACAAATTCCGCTGCCTCATTAGCTCAGGGAGATTTCATCGGGTTTCTTGATCATGATGACGAGCTTCGGGAACATGCCCTCTACGCCATGGCGCGAGAGATTAATCTGCATCGTGACGCGGAGCTTTTGTATAGCGACGAGGACAAGATTACTGAGGATGGGGTACGGCACTACCCTCATTTTAAATCGGATTGGAATCCCGAGCTTCTCCTCTGTCAGAACTATGTCTGCCATTTTACCGTGGTAAAGAGATCCCTCTTTGAGAGGGTGGGCGGAATTCAGGTGGGGTTTGATGGCGCGCAGGATTGGGACTTTGTTCTGAGGGCCTCAGAGCAGATTACTCCCGACAAAATTCGTCATGTTCCGCAGGTTCTCTATCATTGGCGAGTTATTGACGGGTCAACCGCTAAGGGCACTGAATCTAAGCCGTATGTGACAGCGGCGCAGATCAAAACGGTTCAGCAACACCTTGAACGGATCGGTGATAATGGCGCGCATGTTGAGTCGCTGCCGCTTATCTCGATGTTGCGGGTGCGCTATGCTATCCCCAATCCGGAGCCCCTGGTGTCGATCATTATCCCAACCTACAACCAGAAGGCTCTGCTATCTGTCTGTGTAGACGGCATCCTCAATCGAACGAATTACAAAAACCTTGAGCTTTTGATCGTTGATAATCGAAGCGATGATGTGGATACCTTGCAGTATCTGGACTCACTACGAACGGATAGTCGGGTGACCGTGATTCGAGATGATGGCCCCTTTAACTTCGCGCGAATCAACAATAACGCGGCGAAGCGAGCGCGAGGGGCGGTTCTGGCTTTTATCAATAATGACATTCAGGTCATGCGACCTGACTGGTTGCACGAGATGGTCTCCAACGTCGCGCGAAAGGGAGTTGGGGCGGTCGGAGCACGGCTCCTGTATCCGAATGGAACCGTTCAGCACGCGGGAGTCTTATTGGGGATAGGCGGCGTCGCCGATCATATGATGAAACACGCGCGCGCGCAGAGTCTCGGGTATTTTTGCCGAGCTATCCTGCCCCAAAATCTCTCCGCGGTAACGGCTGCGTGTATGCTTGTCAAAAGAGACGTATTTGAGCAGCTCGGTGGTTTCGATGAAGAGAACTTCTCGGTTGCGTACAATGACATCGACTTCTGTCTGCGACTCCGAAAGCTAGGATATCTGATTGTGTACACACCCTATGCCGAGCTGATTCATCATGAGTCTATATCGCGTGGATACGAAGATACTCCCGAAAAAGTGGAGCGCTTTCAGCGCGAGTTTAATGCTATGCAAGCTCGCTGGGGTAAGGTCCTTCAACGAGACCCGTACTACAACCCTAATTTGTCGCTTCAGCGACACGATTTCGGCTTGGCTTGGCCTCCGCAGTCAATAGTTGAATAGCGTGACAGTGCCTCTCTCGGCAGCCGCTTACAGATGACCGGCTGAAACCTTCGCGCCCATTTTCTCCAGATTCTGACGTGCCAGGGGGGTAAGTTGCCCACGCACGACTATGTCGATAGAGGAAATTTTCCCTTCCTTGTTCGCGCGCGCTTTGAAATCCTTAAAGATCCCAGCCACAGTTTCTGTCCAGAATAAGTAATCAACCGGGAGTGGTACGTACAGGGAGTTCTGGGAAGTAATCGCAGCTGGAAGGTACAGGGAAGCCACGATCTTCTTTAGAGGAAGGACGCTGTGAAGGTTCTCAAGGGACTCAGCAACTGAGACAAAGTAAAGAGCAGTCGGCTCGTTGGTGGCTTCACACGCTGCCAGGATAAACTCGCTGTGCCCTGATACCTGCGGGCCGATCGCGGAAAGCGAAGCGGTGATAAATCGCCGGCTCCACGGTGTATACGCCTTGTTGTCGAGAAATCTGGTTATGGTGTCTTGGGGCACTCCGAGGGTAGTGAGTGCGCCCTTGTTTTTCTCGCGGATTACATCTGGATCCTCATACAGGGACAGTTTTTCTGCTCTATCGTACCACCGATTGAAAGTGCTGAGTTGGCCGAGTAGAGCCACCGAAGGGACAACTTTAAATGCGGCTCCGACCGCGGTTTCTATTGAAGCGACCCTGATGACCTCATCGCGAAGAGTTTCGTTTGTCGTATAGGGATTAATCTTTAATGTGCGGAACCACTCTCGTTGGTTCTTTGTGTACCCGATGTAGTCGAGGCCTAGCTTAGTTCCCTTATTGAGGACATCGCCCGCCTTGTCATCGCCACCCTTTTTCTCTCTCTTTTTTGACGAGTCGATGTCACTTGAGGAGAAAGCATCGCCGACCGCGTTTGCAGCGCCCTTTGCCTGTCGGTATGCCCATGAAAACAGCTTTTCGGCTCCCTCAGGAACCGCGCTGATAGTGTCGGCCATTTTTTTCGGATCAGAGACTGTTTGAGCCGTTTTTTTCACTAGATTGACAGGTGCCAAAACCAAGTTCTTGCCCGATTTATACGCGGCTTCCTGAAATACAGTCGTGCTTGAGAGCTTGTCGAGTTCGGCGAGAGCTGTCATTTCACCGACCCGGATCTCAAGAAGCTGAAGACCCTCAACTGTCATGTCGCCAAATTGAGATTGAATCCGGTAATTATTGAAATAGCCATCGCTTGTGACCCTCTCGTTAACGGTATGATACGGGCCCTTCAACAACTGTGCTGGTAAGATGTCCGAAGCCCTCAATTCGCGAGGCTTCTCAAACTGTTGAGGTGGCTTGGCCTCGGCATGAGGCAACAATAGCGGGGTGCCAGCTACGCAGCCGCAATATGCGAGGAGTCTCAGCCACGACGCTCTTTTGAATAATGTACTTCTTGTGACCATACTCGGATATCTAGTCAACGACTATTGCTCCCATTTCGAGGAGGCGTGACACAAGATCGACTGCCTTTGTGTCTCGACAGAGCGGGCGTAGATCAGATGATGGAATTGAAATTCGGTCCGAGAGCATGATGGCAGCAGCAGCAGCCTTGCCCGAAAGCTCCATTTTGACGCCGTTAGCAAAGAATGAAATCGTATCGCGATCGTGACGACGATAGGCGAATCGCACTCCCTCCGCGCGCACGATAGCACGAGCCGAAGCCATAAGAGATCGCACCGCCTTTGAAGTGGGTGCTTTTCGGAGCCTTTGTAATTCTACATCATCATAGGGTTCGGTAGTAAACTGACCAAGCCAGTCACCAACGCATTCCTCAGAAAGGAGCTGCTTTTTGACGATCTC
>JAFMIS010000179.1 GCA_017853915.1 bacterium | reverse complement strand
AGTAATAACTCACCGGAAGACCGGCAAACCACAAAATTACACCGATAACAACACACCCCACCTGCCCCCGAGTCAGAGGGCTCTGCCATTTATTCGTGACGAAGAAAAGAGCTGCCGCAAAAACTGGAATCGCAACCCCGCTTTGGCCAGAAGGATACTGATGCCACGCCAAACCCATCAAGAGAGCCAAAACAACACCCCACACGAGTTTACGAGTTTCATGGGCTAGTATAAGAACCAGGCATATCAGCATGACTGGCCAGGCTGTTACTCCGTGCGGATGAATGTCTGTCCTACTCCAACCTATGTGCAAGCAATTGAGGGAAAAAAGCGCGGTGGCGAACAGCGCGCCAGCACGACCACTCAGCTTTCGAGCCAAAAGGTATACAACTACGATCGTGAACACCCCAATAATTGCCGATGACAATCGCAGGGCCAGCAGCGTGGTGCCAAATAAATGAGTAAGCAGATAAATAGGCAGATAGTACAATATTCCAAGCGGTGCCCATGGACCGCTGATTCCTTTGTTAGCGACGAACATACCCTTGAGCGAGGTTGCTGCGGCTGAATAAGGGCTGAGCTCGCCCTCAAAATAATCAACAACCTGGTTTAAGGCATACATCCGTACGACCGCGCCAATAGTGACAATCACCACGAGACACGTGCAGTCAAGCCAATTAAATATCGGCTTATCAACTGCCCTCAGCGTACATTCCCCCTCCCGCTTGTTTAATACCATTGCTCGTACCGCAAGAAGTAAAGCAATCGCATAACCTGCGAGACCTAGGGTCAAAGCCACCACGTAATCAAACTGGAATAATGGCACGGGATAGTCTGGCCCATACCAACCTAACTCCGCGGCAATACGGTCTGCTAGCTGGCGATCCACTAAAATAAGCTGGGCGAGGACAGCAAAACCGATGCTAAAGCAGAGGCTCCGGTGGCTTCGTAGTCGAGCCGTACATCCCCACCAGCTTAGAAGGAGAAAGATTGCTGCAGCAGCATACGCGCTCCACGGATAGAAGTTTTGGACGTATACCTCACCAAGAGCCGACAGCCACAGAATGGGAGCTTTGAGAACAGCGAGTGACTCGCGACCGAGACGGTCATCTCCCACCGCTGCTATGACAAGCCAAGAGTTTATCAGCGCGGCCAGCGCCATAAACACGAAGATAGGTTTTCTTGTTTTACTTGCCATCAGGTACTTTTTCCCCGAATTTCCCATCTTAGACGCTCCGCCGCAACCCACGCTATTTCTTGGCACTCAACGCGCCTCATGGTAATCGCGGAACAGCCGAATCACATACATTCGAGTCACCTTCAGCAATTCCCGTCAAACTCAATTGTTGGGGGGGGGGGCGCTGTCGCTCCGAGAGCACGATCTGAAGAGCCCCTGGTCTATGAGGCCCAGAGAAGATCCTAAATCAGCACTTTACTTACAGCTTAGTTTCCCCGTACTTTACTCGCATACCCTGAACAATTCAGTATGCCGCTTGAGGATTAGTGCTACAGTGATCACCTTGTTTCGATATGTCGTGGGATTCCTGTTAGTTTTATTAGGAGTGTTCATCGCCCGACAGCCCTTATTGACCCTGTCGGTGCTTTCGGATCCCCTCAACTCTCTTTTGGTCTCTATATCGTCGCTCAAAGCATTTACCAAGGTACCCCAAACCTTGCCGCTCGGTGTGGCATGCAGTCTGCTCGGAGTGATGTTCCTCCTGCCTAAAAGCCGCCACCATCGTTACTTTCAGGACGAGCTGTTAGATTCTCGTTTCAACGTCAATCTATATCACGGGCTGTGCTTCCTTCTGATAGCGATCCTGTCTCTTGCCGGATGCTATTATTTGGAGTCTCTAAAGCTCTTAACAACGCCGTTGGTCTCCTGGTGCTTTCTAGCAATCCTAGTTCTCGTAGTGCTGGCAACCCTCATGGTTGACTACGGAAGGGGACGGATCCCACGTTTAGGGATTAGCCTCAAAGAGTGCGGTGCCCTGGCGATCGCGAGTCTATTCCTTTTTGCATATTATGTGCGCGGGTTGGACTCTTGGAAGTTTCTGTTTATCGGGGACGAATATGGTTTCTTCTGGTACGCCCAGCTTCTTTTATCTCGAGATCCCTCCGAAACCGCCCCACTGGAAGCTTCTGGATGCTTCGAATTTTTCCCCATGATTACCTCATGGTGGCAAGCGTTGTTCCTGCGCGCTTTTGGAGAGACAAATTGGGCGTGGCGGGCCTCCATGGGAGCAATCACAGCTCTGAGTCTTCCAGCGTGCTATGTTTTGTTTAAGCAAGTCTGCTCCAACCTGGGATCAAGGGCCTGGATTGCAGCATCGGCAGGAATAATCGCTCTCTATCTTTCCGAGTTCGTTATTATCTGGGCAAAAATTGGAAAACCTCACGCTGTCTTTTTAACTCCGGTGATCGTTGCTGCTGCGTTTATGATGCTGGCAATCCGACAAGGCTCCCTCTGCATGCTCGTGATGTCTGGTATCAGCGCTGGATTAGGAGTGTTTCTCAGCTCTCTCGGGCCGGTAATCGCTCTTGGGACTATCGGTATTCTCCTCGTTGTGTGGCGGGCCGCACTGTGCCTCCGTTTTCGTGATCAGATCGCACACGAGCTTATTATTCCTGGCCTGATAGTTATATCATGTTTTCTAGTCGCATCGGCTCCGATCCTTGCTCAGCTTGATTACTGGCGAAACATGCTCTTTGTGAACTTGAACTCCCCCGAGGCTCAAGGAAACCTTCCCCTTTTTATTCCAAAACTGGTCGCTGCAATTTTCCTACCCTGGGATTTCGTGACGTCCGCTCATTTTCTCTGGGATAATCCTGTTGATCCACTCACAGCCACTCTTTGTATAGCCGGCTTGGCTAGCATCACCCGTATTGGCTGGCAACCAGCGCTAACGGGCATCCTCATTCATGGAATGATCGCATACCTTGCCGGAGCGAAAAGTCAGTATGAATATCCGCCCCCCACGCGAATGCAACTGGACATGCTGCCAGTAGCGCTTATGGTAGCTCTGGGCTTTTCACTGTTTCAATGGAAGTCAGCGACAAAAGCGGGGATCGCGCTCACAACCATGTGTGCGTGGACCCTCGTATACTCAACGGTAAAAATCGAAGAACACAACCCATATCAGGATCGCCCAAACATATACGCAAGCTTCATGAAAAGTCTCCAGGAATACCCGGATTCAAACAAAACTTTCGTGCTTGTGCTACTCGACGAGATGTACGACCAAACATACCTGTTTGAGAACTTCAACAAAACTTTCCAGAGAAAGTTCTCTCTCGTATTTCTGCGAAGGACAGAAAATTTGCTTGCGGAAATCAATGCCCAGGAGCAAGCCTCTCCGGGCCACGTTGTAGTGCTCCTTCCCGAGATGTTTCAGGATTTGCAGTCATCGATAGAATCGTCATCAAACGCCGTAGATGTGAGGATCGTCGCCGTGCGACACATTGCTCCCAGAGATCCGACCTCGGGAGGTTTGATTGCTCGAGTTTTCCTGCCTATTATTCAATTCTTCGAACGGGTGCGGCGCCCGTCGTAATCCGATCCCAAGCACGCTAAAGAAGAAGCTGGATAAAATTACTTGCAATCCCAGCAGAGCCACCATGGCAGTTGGTATGGTTTCGCAGAGCACGCGCGTATCAAGGGCCTGCGTCCACAGTTTCGATATGGTTAACACCGATCCGGCGAGCAGGAACGCGAGGCCAACTGTGACACCCACCTCAAGATTTAAATATTTGAATATCCGCGTAAAAGAGGCTTTTTGCGGTCGAAATCCCTCAACAATCGAATACACCAAGAGAAAGCCACCAAATATTGAGGACTGAATTCCAGCCAGAGTTAGAATACAACTAAACAAAATTCCAGGCATCTGCATCGGATGCCCCTGAGCATATGGAGAGCCCCATAGGAATGACGTTACGGCGCCTGCCAACAAGGCAACGAGGATTCCCGGATACACAAACAACCAGCAGGGACTAAAGAGCAACATGAATCGAAGGTGGCGCCAGCCATCTCGCCACGGACGCAGATGCGGAGGCCTCAATCTACCATCGGGTCGTAAGATGCAGGGTATTTCACAGATGCGCAGCTCCATCAGTTGCGCTTTGATTACCATCTCGGAAGCAAATTCCATCCCTGTGGTGCGCAGATCTAGCTTCATGAAAGCAGTTTTGCTGTACCCACGAATCCCACAATGGAAATCGCCAATCTTTGAGCCGAATAATAGCTGTCCGATAAAGCTGAGAATCGGGTTGCCGATATACCGATTTTTCCACGGCATTGCCCCCCGCATGATCCCTCCTCGGAAACGATTGCCCATGACGAGTTCGTTACCAGCTCGAAGTTCACGAAGAAATCCCCCTAGGTTCTCGAGATCATAACTGCCATCGGAATCAGCCATGATGATATACTTTCCTCGTGCTGCTATAGAACCAAAATACAGTGCGGCTCCATACCCACGAATAGGCACTTGCACAACGCGCGCGCCCAATTCCATCGCAATTTCTATTGAACCGTCAGTAGATCCATTATCTGCTACAAGCACCTCTCCCTTGACACCTGAGAGCTCCAAAAATGTACACGCTTCTCGAATGCATCCACCCAGGGTCTGAGCTTCATTCAGACACGGCATGAGTATGCTCAACTCAATCTCTGAGCTTTGATCTATCCCCGTCATCTCTTGGCCAGAATCCATAACCGCTCCTCACGCGAGCTGAACACCCTAATCGCAACTTCCCTCGTATGACCTTTCCTTCACGGCATCTCCAACCCGGGACCGGCATGGCAGGCAACAATCCTGGGCGTAAGGCCGCTTGAACAAATAGGATGCTGCCGGCTGGCTGAATGACGCTGGTGCACTAAACGAACTATTAACGCACCACCGCATGTCCGCAATAAGATCTGACCATTGCAGTCGCAAAACGACCAATATAGCTGATATCACTACCGTTTTTGGTATACAACGGAAAGCCGACGCCCGCGGGGCGGATCCAGGCAGCACCGGCCAACATAAGTCTTATTTTGTGCCTATGTATCTGGGGGCGCCCACCATCCTGGCAAGACCAAGCCTGAGGCGAGAGCCGCCTCGGTTGCAGCCAAACCATCGGAACGCTCACGACGGAACCTTTTTTCACCACCCTGCTAGCTCCTGCGGGGAATCTACTCGTGTCGGAAATACACCAGCCCAGTTTAGCTTCCAGGCAATTTTTTGATACAGCAAAATACTCACAAGTTCCGCCAGTATGATCCACTGGGTGGGATTATCAGCCGTAGCTCGTTAGAGCGGAGGCGGGAACGCCTCGAACTCAAGCCTGAGAACTAGACCTATGGACCCCATACACAAGGTATAAGTCGCTACCTGCGCTGAAAAGAGGGTGGAGACAGGAATAGCGGTAATACTTACTGAGAAGTAGGTGTTCCTTTACCACTCGCCCTGTTTCAAACGACGCAAGCGCTGTCTATCTTGAGTATTTGGTCGCTCGCTTGGCGCGTCAATGCGGGATGCTTGGCGAAGGGCGGCGGCTTTTTCCCGACGACTTTTACTCTCGGAG
>JAFMIS010000178.1 GCA_017853915.1 bacterium | reverse complement strand
ACGACCACAGAGGTGCGGTAGAAAGGCCCCATGTCAACCACCAGCGTTCACGTGCAGACAAGCGAGCGGGAGACTCTCGTATGAAAATCTTATCTCCTCTCTGCATCACTTCAATCCTGAGTCTCTGCGTTCTGAGGACGTACCAGCCGTCCCCAAGCAAGCAGAGGTAAAATGCTGCTGCCAAGAGTAGCCCGATAACAGCTGCTCCCACGGTCGAAAGATCAACAACAGCCAAGGAGCATTCGAACCCGAAGTGGATCAACTCCCCAACGAGTGCTCCCATCAGCACATTCGCCAGCACTGCTCCAAGGGTGACAGCCCAGACTGCAGCCGTCCTTGCGATGACAATCTTAAGGACTAAATGCGGCAGAGCAGGACTAGTCTTTTTGTCTCATGAGCCTCTCTACAAGGGCCAAAAGACATCCTATGAGAATCAAGAGCCCAGGTTTTTCGATGCCAAGGTTTTTAAGGTAAAGGCTAAGGCCTTGGATTGCTTAATCGAAATTAAAAGCGGCGTGTGTATCCAGGCGCCCGTTAATCTTATAAGCATCTAGAATTGCTACGGATCTGCTCCGTTTTTGCGCGTTATGCCTATTAAGTTTTGAACCAGACCTTTCGATAACTAATGCGATGTCTAGCGGATCGGCGCGAAGGTCATTGACGGCTCAGGATTACTGTCCCTTGACGACAAACGGGACAGTTGTGCCCTCTGTCTCCCAACCTAGGAGATTAGGGAGGTTACTATCCCCTGACCGGGATGCAGATAGGCTCACCCCCTCTTCCCTTGTCGTATGGTTAATATTTTCCCTTAGCTTTCTATCGATCCCCTCGCTCACTCATGCTCAATACGAGTCTGGGGTGGCAGACTACTCAACATCCCACAGCGCGGTAGTGATCCTCGCCACACTCACACCCACTAATACGCCAACCGCGACGCCGACAAACACTCCAACAAACACTCCGACGGTAACACCAACCGTTACCCCGATGAATACTCAAACGAATACTCCGACGAATACGCCGACCAATACGCCGACAGAGACACCAACTGGGACGCCGACCGATTCTCCGACAAATACCCCCAATCAGCCTGCGACCGCGACTCCGATCGCGACCGGAACTGCCACCTCTCTACCAACGGTAGGCTCAGTTTCAGAGGATTCGATATCCGGTATCATTCGGGGGCAGAATGGAGAGAGTCTCGGAGAGCCCCTGGTAGTGTACCTTGAGCAAGTAGGGGAACAACGCGTGCTGTCAGCACGTCTGAATTCGACATCTGTACAAGCAGCAGCCAGCGCGAGTTTCTATATCCGAAGCACCCAAACAGACGAGAGTGGGTATTTCGTATTCACAGGGCTCCCGAAAGGGTACTCCTACACAGTGCAACCTCGTTTAGAGGGCTACGCGTTCAGCCCAAGCGAACTCACTCTTACAGGAGGCTCTTTCATGGCGATTACAGCAGTTGCGGGCGAGCCTGAGAAACTCGCCGCCTGCGTCCGTTTTAATCGTGTCAAGAATATAGTGAACTCGGACTATCAATCATGGATGCTGAGGAATTACCTATTCGATACGTTGGATACATTTGAGAGATCGTTAGCACGACACTTGCCTGCTGGCGTTCGTCGGCAGAGGATCGACATCGCCTTAGCAGCGAGCCGACAAGGCATCGGTCGAGCGCACGCGCAGCTTATGAGGGAGAGTTTTAATCTGCCCTCGGTAACGTATAGGTGCGACCCCTCAAATTCTCCGTGCTCGGGGGGCTCTTACCGCGACGTCGTGCACCGCTACCGCGTCTACCTTCTTGCGTTGAGACTCTCTGGGCTCTTCGATAATCGAATTGTGAGCCCAATTACGAGCGACCTACCCTCGAGCCGCAACGCTGTCGCGCGGCAGATCAAGAAGCTACATTCTCGCGCTCTGAGAGCATCTCGCAAGCTGCCTCAAAGATTGATTCGGTGCAACAAGGGTTAGCTCTAGTGCCCTACTTCTGGTGCCATCCACCCTCCATAGTCGCAGAAGCATGAACGGACCACGTGAGATGTGCTCCCACGTTTCTGAGATCCTACCCTACCTCCCTTCGGACACAAGCATGTGGTCCGACTCGATCCGTAGGATTTGCCCAAACAGATGGCTCGAGCGAACATTTGAGAAAGAACAAAATTAAGACAAGTAGACGACCTATAGCCGCTGCTCCAGGTGCGCGCCGCTCAACACATCGCACGCCGCGGCCAAGCGACGGAAAAACGTAATTTCACCCTCGCCTCGTATAAGTCGTTGTCTTGGATGAAAGTAGATATCTAAATAGTAAAGCCCCCGATGTTAGCCCCGGATTGGTCCGATAGTCAGACGCATGCGCTACGATTCTCCAGCGCGGATCGTCTCTAACTCTTACACTGAAGCACGACAGCGCTCCGATCTCTTCTCGGACGCTAAGGCCTGCCTCCTGAAGCTACGAGCCCTCAGACCGGGGTTTCGGCTGGAATCACTCGTACCTAACTATGACTCCGCTCTTTATTCGAGATTTATTAAACGTCTCGCGCATCCAGCGTTATTGCTTCAGTCGATACACGGCACATCACAACGCCGCTATTGGTCTCCCGTGCAGTTGTATCGTTTGGTTGGCTCAGATACGCCACTTCCATTGTCGGTACAGTATCCGGCTTGTGTGAACACAGGCACGTAGTAGGTGGTGGAGGTCGCTGAGCCATCATGGATGCAGGTGCCACCGGTGCAATTGGTGTATTCGATCCGTACGCGGCCGGTACCTCCATAGCGGGTAGCGCTCTGATACCCACCTGCAACAGAGATAAGTCCGCTGTTCGATAGATTGGTTGCTATAATATAGACGGTTCCGCCGGAGCCGGGGCCTGAGACGGAGCTCACATATTGAGACCTGCCCGAAGCGATAATTGAACCACCGGACGCTACAGAGAGAGTGCCAGCCGTAATCTTAATAGCGCCGCCACCCTCTCCTCCGCTGGCGAATCGCCCAATGCCACCACCTGAGCCTAAGTAGAGTTGTGTCCAGAAGTCGCTCGCTCCATAGGTGGTGCCCGCTGTGGTGCTACCGCCGCCGTTCGTTCCAACGGTTCCATAGCCGGCGCCAGCGCCGGTACAACCAGAAACCGTACACCCACCTCCGCCACCAGTATTGCGACCAGTGGTGCCTGTTCCTGTCCCTGAAGTACTTCCGCCTTGATACTTGGCCGATGTTCCGCCCTTGTACCCTTTGAAATCCATGGAGACGCTCCCCCCACTACCGACGGAGAGGGTGCCGTCGATGGTCACAACTAAATGCCCGTTGCTGGCCGATGGCGCGTTTGTAAAGGCACTGCCTGAAAAGAGGTTATCAAAGGCCTTAGCAGTGAGGGTTCCATTCACGGTAGCAGAGCTGAATGTCCACGCTTGCCCAAGTGTTAATGTCGCCGAAGGATCAACCACCACGTTCGTAACAGCGCCGGTAGCCTGTCCTGTAAGGAGTACATTAGAGCTTGCCCCCGTCACCGTGAGCGTTCCTATCGTTGTATTGGCTGGGATGTCGAGGTGGAGGTAGTTCACGTTGCTGACTGTGATGTTATTACTTCCATCGACAAGCGCCGCATATTTAATCCAGGTTCTTCCAAAGCCGCCCGCCCGCCCGCCGCTGCCACCAGCAACGGTGATGGTCCCGGAATTCGAAAGCGAATCAACATCAAGGACTATGGTTCCTCCTGAGCCAGATCCATCCGTTCCTGACGCGGATTTACCCTGTGCGCTAATCGTTCCTCCACTGGCGATCGTGAGGCTAGGAGAGGTGATCTTGATAGCGCCGCCGCCAGCGCCGGCGGCACCACCGGCGCCCGAGCCGCCGCCGGATCCCAAATAGAGCTGAGTGGTGAAATCACTTTCGCCATAGGTGTCTCCACGAGTTGGGTATCCTGAAAGGCCGTGAGTGCCATACGAGCCTCCTGCGCCATAGATTGCGTTGTTGTTGGAGTATCCTCCACCGCCACCTCCGTTCTGTGCGGTTCCGCCTGACCCGGGCCCCCCGGTGGAGCCTCCGGTTACCTTGGCATCCGTGCCACCTCGGTAGCCCTTCTCATCCATGTGAATAGCCCCTGACGCGCCAACTACTACGGCACCGGTCGCGGTGAGGATAAGTTGACCGTTTCCTGGAGCCGGTGTGGTTGACCACGATGTGCCGCTATAGGTGTTAGCGAATCCAGTGGCGGTCACGTTACCTGAGTTGACGGTGAGGTTCGTGAGAGTCGTTGACTGATTAACGTTCAGGGTGCCGCTACTATTTACGGTGATATTCGCGGCTGCTTGTATGGTGGAGTCAATCGTGAGTGTGGCGCTGTTTTGGACATAGACGTTGTCGGAGATAAAGATGCCACCCGATAGCGATGACGTGCTGAGGGTTACTCCGCTACCATCAAGCGTATAGGCGTCAATAAAGACGGTGAAGGATCCCGTGCTCGACCAGTTACCCGCGTCATCGCGCTCTTGAACGTATACAGTGTGGTTTCCGTATGCCAGATATGATGCTGGGGTATATGTAAGCGATGATGTCGTCGTTGCCCCAATTGTCAGATCAGAATCATCGACCTTATAGCGGTATGTTCCATTTCCACCGTTACCACCGGAGGTCCAGGTCCAGACTGGGAAGCGATTCGAGGAACCGGCCGGACCCGTTACGTTCGGCGCGTTTGGCGGAGTCGTGTCAACAACGAGGGTGAGAGAGCCGGAAACAGACCATAGGCCACTCGCATCGGTCTCCTGCACGTAGAGGGTGTGGCTACCATCGGAGAGTCCGCTCGCAGGAGTGAACGAGAGCGAGGTCGTCGTAGTCGTTCCCGAGGCCATATTTGAGTCATCCAGCTTATAGCGGAAGGTTCCGTTTCCAGTGCCTCCTCCAGATACCCATGACCATGTTGGTGTATTATCATTCGTTGGTGTCGTGCCAGAGAGGATTGGGATCTGTGGGATTTGCGGGGTATAGACGCAGCGGAAGCCGATGTTCGTTGCGGTGCTCGTTGTTGAGTCGTAGCTGAGGCGGGCCGAGTAAATACCGGGGTAACTTGCGGAGCTCTGGGCACCTCCTCGGACGATCGCCCCTGTTGTGCCACCATAGAATTTTCCGATGTAGTTATTGGTTTGGTTCCAGGTGGCATTTGAGGGACCAAAACGTTCGCGATAGGACACGCCGTTGTAGGTGGTGTCAAAGGTTGCGCTTGAATAATCATTCCAATTTGCGATGGTAAAATCTGTTGAGTTCACGATCGTTGAGCGATCAGTCGATACCCACTCCCACGCGTTACCAGAAATATCCCAGATGATTGCGTCGTTAGAGAGAGTGTGGGTTCGCTTCTGCACCCAATCGGTGCTGGCTGTATCTGAGCAGTTAGTGGTATTGCCCGTACCATAGCACGGATTTGAGTCGTCGGTGGTCGTCTCTAGCAGAGTTGTTGGGGAGTTGTCGCTGTGTCCACTATTAATACGATTAGCGTTAGTGCTAGTTCCCTGATTACTGACGGTTACCTCGATGTTACGAGCTATCGTTTGCCAGTGCGCGTTTGATATGAGTGAGTAT
>JAFMIS010000177.1 GCA_017853915.1 bacterium | reverse complement strand
CTGCCATAAAGAATGTCTTTGAACCGCTGGACGTATGGGGAAAAATTAACTCCACCGTGTACTACCATCTCAAGGTTTTGGTAAATCTCGGACATGCGTCCATGAGCTTGAGGGCAGAGGTCGCGTAACTTTTCAAAAAATATCATTAACCAGGCCGGCACTCCGGAGATCATTCGGATGTCTTCCTTGAGGGATGCCTTGGCGAGGACATCGATCTTTTCCTCCCAATTTTTTAAGAGACTGAGGTCAGCTGGCGGAAAGTATCGAGAACGGATCCACCACGGAACTTCCTTTGCCGTGATGCCGCTCAAGTCTCCGCAAAATATTCCAGGTGTTGGAGAAGTAAGATCGGTGCTGCCACCGAGCAGGAATATCTTGCCTCCAAGGATCTTGGATTGCGGCCGATTTGTTACGTGGTGCACGAGCAAGTCGACACCAGCTTTCGTGTTCGAAGCGAGCATCTCTTTGGAGCAGGGGATGTATTTGGTGGTGCCTGATGAGGTTCCCGAACTCACCGGAAAAAAAGGAATAGTTCCTGGCCAGGTGTTGTTCTCCAATCGTGGAAAGTCATTTTTCCAGAACTCATCCCAGAATTGTTCATATGTACGAAGAGGGACTCGTCGTTGATACTCCTCCACTGACGAGATGGAGCCGAAATCGTACATCGTTCCGATTCGAGTGGACGCTGCCTTCGAGAGGAGTCGCATGAGCTGAGAATGTTGGGTCTCGGCCGGGCGAAACGATTGCAACTGAGAATTTCTCCACCGAGCGTAGAGACGGATAAACGAGGTAGCGTCAAACATGGATCTGATCCGGGCAGTTTTTATTACAGGCTTCGAGCATCAGCCGAGTGTTGGCTGTACGTGAGAACCTCAGGAAGAGAGGGGCCAACAAAAAGCACAACGGAGTTCTCAAGGCGCCCGGCACGAGCGATCATTTTAAGGAGCTCTCGTCGGTTCGGGTTGTGATGTCGGACTCTGCCAGCTGATGGATGAGTGGCCGATCCACTCCAGGCGCAATCGATAAGCTCAATCCACTCACCGTCGAATGCTTCCCGAATGCGACTCCAAGGGGTTTTGGCCATGGCTTCTCTCCTTTCTAGGCTCCCAGATTTTACAGGTATTTGGATCCTTTGGGAAGTTTTATCCCGTCGACGGTACGAGTCCTGGATAGGCTTCAGAGAGGGAGTGTTTTGGGTCGTTTTTGCGACTTCTGGGTCAGTCATAGCTGGACACGGGCAGTCTATAGTGATGAGCAAAAGTCCGTGCCGGTGAAAGAGGCGAGGCTTTTGCCAACAATCACTATAGGTTATTGTTTTGATTCGCATCCGCGAATCGATAGTGTTCTCCAAAAGACGGGATTTCGCGACGGACTTTTGGAAAACTCGATAGTTGGATGATTCTGTCTCAGTTTAGGCATAGGATAAGAGCGCTACTTTCATCAATGTTTTCATAGATAAGGAAACTACAAGGCTTTGACAGAGGGCTCATACCAGAGGCCCTGATAGGCGCGAGGTAGGACTTGAAAGTAGAGCTAACAAGGGTTTCTAAGGGAGTGTCACGATGGCTAAGGTGGGCAAGATATCTGGTTTCCCCGAGTGGTTACCGGAGCAAAAGATAGCAGAAGACACAGTCATCGGGACTATCAAGCGTATTTATGAGAGTTATGGGTTTACGCCGATCGACACCCCGGCTGTTGAACTTCTAACCACTCTTGGTTCTAAGGGGGTCATCGACAAAGAGATCTTTGTGGTCAAGCGCCTCAAAGCTGAGGAGGGGGACGAGGCGGAATTAGGTTTACACTTTGATCTAACGGTGCCCCTTGCCCGATATGTGGCGCAACACGCTCACGAGCTCTCATTTCCTTTTAAGCGATATCAGATCCAGAAGGTATGGCGAGGTGACCGACCACAGAAGGGGCGCTTTAGAGAGTTTTACCAATTCGATATCGATATCATCGCTCGAAACGATCTCCCTCTGTCGTGTGACGCAGAGGTTGTTGGGGTCATAGGGCTCGTGATGGGCGAGCTACCCGTTGGTCCGTATACCTTTCGGATCAACAGTCGGAAGCTCTTAAGCGCGATCTACGGAGCCCTTGGTCTCGAGGGGGATTCTCGCGCTGCAGCGATTAGGGCGGTGGATAAACTTTTGAAGATAGGCCGCGATGGTGTTGCCAAAGAGTTGGCGCTTATCTCTGGCATATCTCCGGCCGCGATAGAAGCGATCCTTCGTTCAACAGAGATTCAGTGCCCAATCTCTGAGCTGGCGACTCGGGTAGCGGCGCTTCAGCTATCAGATCCGTTAATTGAGGAGGGGGTTCAGGATCTATCTACGATATGCGCGCTTGTACCGGCAGAAGTCGCGCGCGGTCTCACGATCGATCTGAGCCTCGCTCGCGGTCTTGACTACTACACTGGGCTTATTGTGGAGGTTTCACTCGATAATTACCCTGAGTTTGGAACTGTAGTGGCGGGTGGCCGATATGAGAATTTGGCGTCCGAGTTTACCGATCAGAAATTACCGGGTGTGGGAGTTTCGATCGGGCTGACGAGGTTGATGGATCTTTTAATATCCGAAAAGCTCGTCTCAACTCTTCGAAAGAGCCCCTCGATCGCGCTTGTGACTGTCTACGACGAGAGCGATCGACCGCTCTGTAATCAGATAGCGCACGAACTTCGCACTCTAGGTGTCTCCACGGAGGTATACTTCAAGGCGCCAAAGCTGGGGAAACAGATCGAGTACGCAGAAGAGAAAGGGATGCGGCATGTGTTTTTCGTTGACGCATCATCGCGACAGATTCGAGTAAAAGATCTGCAGACAAAGGAACAGGTTGACGTCTCGTCGATCGCTGCGTGGGCCAAGAGTTTAAAGTAGGCTCCATGGTGAAGCGGCTTCGCATTAACACGCCTGGACAAGGGCTCCATGAGATAACGGAGCATGTGTGTCGAGTAGTGTATGAGTCGGACTGCTCAGAGGGGCTGTGCACGGTGTTCATCCGCCACACGTCAGCGAGTTTGACGATTCAGGAGAATGCCGATCCGTCCGCGCGGCGTGACTTAGAGCGATGGTTGCAGCGCCTCGTGCCCGAGGATGATTCGTTGTATACTCATACGACTGAGGGCCCTGATGATATGCCAGCCCACATCAAGGCGATCCTCACGGATGTGTCGCTTTCGATCCCGATTATTGATGGAGCCCTAGCCTTGGGCACCTGGCAGGGGCTGTACGTCTGGGAGCACCGTAAAGGGGCCCATGCGCGGGAAGTAGTTGTTCATATTAGCAAAAGTACTTAGTAGGGCCGGCAGACACTCTGCGTTTACAATAGAAGATATGCCAGGACGTTGGGACGAAATCGACAAAGTGTTGCAGGAGGTGTTCTTCGTCACCGGCAATAGCCATAAGCTTAGAGAGGTAGAGGCCGTTCTGGGAAAGATGCGGCATGTTGATCTTGATCTGCCTGAGCTTCAAGAGTTAGAGCCGCGCAAAGTAGTGATCGCGAAGGCGCGCTCCGCGCTTGAGCAGGGATATTCGCCAGTTCTTATTGAGGATACTTCATTGTCGCTCGTGGCGTTGAATGGGCTTCCGGGGCCGCTCGTAAAATGGTTTCTGAAAGCCCTTGGTGGCGAGGGGGTGTATCAGCTCGCGGCATCCAAGAACGATTGCCGAGCCGAGGTTCGAACGATCTTTGGTCTCGCGTTGGGACCTCAGAGTTTTGTGTACGGAGAAGGGGCAGTCTCTGGTCAGGTGGTGGCGCCACGAGGAGAGGGATTTGGTTGGGACTCAATCTTTCAGCCAGAGAATAGCGCAAAGACGATGGGCGAGATGACCCCTGAAGAGAAGGCTTCGTGCAGCATGCGAGTGAAAGCTCTGCACGATTTGCGGGCGCAGTTGGAGCGATTTAAGAATGGAAGCTCCTCGTAGAGAGTTATCCAAAAATATCCAAAAAGTCGCCTCGGCTATCTTTGAAGATAGCGAAGGACGAGAGTCTTTTCTCAAGGCAGTTGAGGAGGGGCAGCGAAACATCACCGCGCTTGCGTGGCTCCACGCTGATCCGCTACAGGGGCGTTTTCAAACGACCTGTCGGCCGCCATGGGCACCATCGTGGATAGATGTCGCGGTAGAAGATGAGCGACCGGGAAGATCTCAAGAGCACGATCAGGGAGAGATTTACTGCCTTGATCTCTCCTCGGTATTCGCGTGCGCCCCCCTCGCTGAAATTAAAGAGCGCGTGGGTGTGATTGTTGATGTGTGCGCGGCCCCCGGAGGAAAAGGAATACTTGCTCGGCGATATCTCAATCCCGATCTTCTGATCGGAAACGAAGTCATCCGAAAGCGCACCGCGCAGCTCATCTCAAACTACAAACGCTGTCGAATTGATCCCGCGATAGTGACATCGTGCGATCCTGGTTTGCTCGGATCTCTGCTTGAGGAGAAGGCGCACCTGGTTCTTGTTGATGCCCCGTGCTCTGGACAATCACTTGTTCTTAAAGATCTCGCCGCTCCCGGAGCCTTTCATCCCGCCACCATCTCGATGAATGAGCGCCGCCAACGAAGAATTCTCGCTACATCAGCGCGTATGGTCGTACCCGGCGGGTATCTTTTGTACGCGACCTGTACATTTTCGCCGGAGGAAAATGAGCGAAATGTAGAGTGGTTTGTGCGGCAGTTCCCCGATTTTCACGCTGTTGTGGTGCCGAGTCTGTCTGCGCACCTGTCACGATTGACCAAGCTTTCGTGTTATCGACTCTTTCCCCAAGAGCGCTGCGGTGCCGGCGCGTTCTGTTGTATGCTCAAGCGCGCGGGATCCTATTCTACGGAACAAACGCTCACTCCAGCTTCAGTGCATGCGACGATCCGCTCTGTGTGGCACTCGAGTGGTGTCTCTGATGCCCCGCTTGATACATCTCATCGCACAAACACCACTGACCATGAGCACACGTGGCGAGGTAAGAAACGTGTAGACCGGAGGCTCGCTACTAGTTCACGAGGCAAGAGAAAGCGGTAAGTGTCGGAGCTAAGGGGTACTCAAGAGACTGCTTGAGTAGAGTGGAATACAATTCCACTTAAGGTGGAAAAACCAACCCACACCGGAGCGTCGAGAAGAATCCCATTTTCGTCAGCCTCGGGCGCGAGAGATAGGTTGTTCCAAACCTCTATCCAATGGCCCCGGAGGGTGAGAGTTGGACCCGGACCAGATATCGATCTTCGCGCATGAGAGAGAAGCTACTTGTGTCGGAGGTGCATATATCCTGCCGAGCTAGCGGCTCATTTTTTCGCCACAGTAATGTACTCACACGATCTGTCATTATATCGCAGAGGCGCGGCTAAGTACGTGTAGCCCAGAGCCCCTTTCATGGCGATTTTCACCGCTGTTGTCGGATGGCTCGGGCTAGCTGCTGTTTACGGCTACGGCGGCACTGCTACCCTCGCTTGTGCGGTAGCCCGGGTACATAATCACACTGGAATGTTATGCCCGCCTCCTAACCTCGCGGTCTATCGCTGCGCCGGTATCGATTCGAGCTGTGTCGAGATCGTAGTCCATTTGTATTCCTAGCCAGAAATCCGCGGAGTTGCCAAAATAAGCAGACAAACGAAGCGCCGTATCAGCTGATATCCCACGCTTACCAAGAACAATTTCATTAATGCG
>JAFMIS010000176.1 GCA_017853915.1 bacterium | reverse complement strand
AGCTCAGCCATCTGCTTCGACACACTGTAATTATTCTTGGGACGCGGGACAGTCTCCTCAGTGAGCGGCAGGTCTCTGGCGCTTATCGCTCCATACACCTCCGCGGAGCTGGCAAACACAAACTTAACACCAGACTTCAAGTCATGACACTCACGCACGATGTGCGCCGTTCCGCCCACATTAATCGAAAGAGCCCTGTCGAAATTGCTCTCCGCCTCAGGCACAAAAGCTATGCCAGCCAAGTGGTACACCGCGTCGGGTTTGACCTCCCGAACTACTCCACGAACCGCGGCAGCGTCGGTAATGTCAACTGAAAACTCGTTCTCAACTGGGCTACCACTGGTTCTAATCCCAGCAAGATAAACCTCATCCCCGCATTCCCGCAGATGCTCAGTTAGATGTTGGCCAACAAATCCAGCTGCCCCAAAAACAAGCGCGCGCACAATCGTTACTTTCGAGGAGCGAGGCGCTCGATATCGGCGTCAACCATCATACGAATCATCTCCTCAAACGAGACCTTCGGCTTCCAGCCCAAGTGCTTCATCGCCTTGGACGGGTCTCCTACAAGAAGATCAACCTCCGCTGGCCTAAGAAACGCGCTGTCAAGCTTAACATACTTCTCCCATTCAAGACCGGCATGCTCGAAGGCGACTTCAACAAGCTTCTTAACGGTGTGAGTCTCACCCGTAGCCACTACGTAATCGTCGGGCTGATCTTGCTGCAACATTAACCACATCGCCTCAACATAGTCCCCGGCAAACCCCCAATCCCGCCGCGCATCGAGATTGCCAAGTCGCAACTCTTTCGAGAGGCCGACCTTGATACGCGCCACTCCGTCAGTCACCTTACGAGTCACAAATTCTAGACCACGCCGCGGCGACTCATGATTAAAGAGGATCCCTGATACTGCGAATAGATTATAGCTCTCTCGGTAATTAACCGTAATGTAATGGCCGTACACCTTCGCTACGCCATACGGAGATCTCGGATAGAAGGGCGTTAATTCCGTCTGCGGGGTTTCTCGAACCTTACCGTACATCTCCGAACTTGATGCTTGATAGAAACGGATCGATGGATTCACCAGACGAATCGCCTCAAGTAAGCGGGTGACTCCAACCGCCGTAAATTCCGCTGTCAGAACAGGCTGCGCCCAGCTGGTCGGAACAAAACTTTGCGCCGCCAAATTATATACCTCATGAGGCTTGGCCTGATTGAGCACGGCCACTAAAGAACCCTGGTCAAGAAGATCGCCCTGGATGAGCTCGATCTGATCACGGATGTGCTCAATACGCTCAAATTTCTCCACCGATGCGCGTCGAACCATTCCATAAACCTTATAGCCCTTACTCAACAATAGCTCAGCCAGGTATGAGCCATCCTGGCCTGTTATTCCCGTTATTAAAGCGACTTTCTGTGCCATACACTCTCCTCCTAAAATCTACCTATACAAGCTCCGAACGACCTCGTTGCTTGAGTTCAGCTACAACTTTCCTGACATCTTGAACGTGCTCGCGCGAAACCACCAATAGAGCATCGCCCGAATCGATAATCACAATATCCTTGAGGCCAACGGCAGCGATTAATCGATTATGACCTCTCACAACACATCCGTGGCTATCGATGGCGATCGCGTCACCTTTGACGAGATTTCCCTCCTCATCAAGCGCGAAGTTCTCAGCCCACTGATCCCAGGACCCCACATCACTCCAGCCAAACTCCTCAGCTTCAATGACGACACAGTTTCGCGCATGCTCAAGAACACCAAAATCAATCGAGATCGACTCAAACTGCTTGAAAATTTCAGCTATTCGTTGCCGTGACCCCCTGCTCTCAAGAATCCCACGTATTTCAAGCAATCCGTCATAGACTTCTGGCAGGTGCTCACGGAACGCCTCAAGAATCACGCTGGCCCTCCAGACGAACATACCGGAATTCCAACTATATCCCCCCTGCTCAAGATATTTCTGCGCCCGCTGAGAGTTCGGCTTCTCATAAAAACGATCAACGCGATATGCCCGACCCGACAAAGCCTCTCCACGCTTAATGTAGCCATATCCGGTATTGGCGTGCGTCGGGGGAATACCGATTGTGACAAGCACGTCATTTTCTCGAGCTTGGGAGATTCCCTCAGCGAGAGCCGCCCTCAGCAACTCCTCACTCTTCACCGCATGATCGGCTGGCAACACTACCAAAACTGGATCTCCCCCTGACGACACCATGGTCGATACCGCAGCGAGCCCGATACAGGCGGCGGTGTTGCGAGCTTCAGGCTCCTCGATGAAGGTGGCCGATGGAACGTGCTCTCGAATGAGACTCTCGAATGATGAATTAGCGATCACACACACCCGTTCCGGCCCGACAAGAGGATCGATTCGACGCACAGTGGCCTGAATGAGACTCTCACCGCTCTCGGAGATCGAGAGAAACTGCTTCGGCAAGCGACCACGACTAAGGGGCCAGAATCGACTTCCCTGCCCACCCGCCATTATCACTACCATCGCGTCACTGACCAGTCCCATAACCGTATATTCCCTAGCGCACTCCAATCTCACTCAAGAACGTCTCGAGAGCCGTTCGCCACCCCATCGGTGCTCGACCAAGAACCGCTGTAAGCCGAGACGTATCAAAGGCCGAGAAGGTAGGTCTCTTAGCGGGGCGATTGAGGTCCGCGGCCGTTGTAGGTTCAAGAACGGCCATAGGACGCCCCTCAAAGCTCTCAGCTGACAATCGCTGGATCTCTACCGCGAAATCAAACCAGGAAACTACTCCATCGCACGATGCGTGAAGAGTACCCGAGACCGGGAGACGGACCAGGTCGAGCAGGACCTCGGCCAACC
Source organism: bacterium (assembly GCA_017853915.1). GTDB lineage: Bacteria > Bdellovibrionota_C > UBA2361 > UBA2361 > OMII01 > OMII01. The sequence goes on along the minus strand of JAFMIS010000176.1, from coordinate 2,847 downwards.
ACCCTGCCCATGTGGGAGAGACATACTGGTCATTGACGATCTTGAGAACATCACGCTCGCCAAAAAGCTTCAGCATAGTGTGGACGAAGTTTACTCCCTTTTGGCCGTACAGAGCCTGCGTTCTTACAACAAGACCACGATCCCCACACACTTCACGCACATAGTCCTCTCCCGCCAATTTCGAGCGTCCATACACGCTTAATGGCCGAGTCGGGTCGCCTTCTGCCAAGGCCTGCCCCGATAAACCATCAAAGACATAATCGGTGGATATGTGAATCAAGCGTGCATCACTTTTTTTGCACCCCTCAGCGATGTTCCTCACCCCATCAGCATTAATGGCAAAGGCCCGCTCTTGTTCCTCCTCCGCGCGATCAACAGCAGTATACGCGGCGCTGTTGATCACTGTGGTCGGTTTGAGTGTTGTGATCAGCTTGATAACTTGGTCGCGATCGGTGATATCTAACTCCTTGGTAACTGGAGAGACTAGCTCAAAGTCGAGATCAGATGCTCTTTTCTTCAGCTCAAAGCCAAGTTGTCCGCTACCACCAAACAGCAGGATCTTCACGACAGCTACCCTCGATTGGCGTAATTCTTTTCGTAATATGAGAGATAGGCGCCACTCTTAATCTCCTCCCACCATGATCGATTCTCGAGGTACCACGTCACAGTCTGCTCAAGCCCGACCTTGAACGGCGTACGGGGTGTCCACCCGAGATCCCTCGTTATCTTGGAGTGATCAATCGCGTAACGCCGGTCATGCGCTGGCCTATCTCCCACTGGCTGAATAAGGTCCCGGGATTTCCCTAGCATATCGAGAATCGCGAATGTTACCTCTCGGTTCGGTAACTCTGCATCTTCAGATCCCCCGATGTTATAAACCTCCCCTGCTGTGCCCTTCTCCGCTACCCGAAGCAGGGCATCACAGTGGTCCGTAACATAGAGCCAGCTGCGAACATTCATCCCATCTCCGTACAAGGGCAATTTCTTGCCCTCCATCGCGTTGGTGATAAACAACGGAATTAGCTTCTCCGGAAAATGGAATGGTCCATAATTATTCGTACAGCGGGTCACAGAAGCGTTAAAATTGTGGGTCTTACACGCCGCAAGCACCATCAGATCAGACGCCGCCTTTGACGCCGCATAAGGGCTGGTGGGATCCAGTGGCGTTGTCTCTACAAAAGCACCCGTCGGCCCCAACGATCCATATACTTCGTCGGTTGAAATATGAACAAATCTCCCCACGCCATGCGCACGTGCGGCATCCAAAAGAACTTGAGTACCCAGCACATTGGTGCGTACGAACTCAAACGATGACATGATCGAACGATCCACATGGCTCTCCGCCGCCAGGTGGAACACAAGATCGAACTTTCCCTCCTCAAACAAGCGCCGCATCGCTTTATCATCCGCGATATCCAGTTTCACAAAGGAGACTCTCTTAGAATCGAGAACACTGCTGAGATTTTTTAGATTTCCCGCGTACGTTAGCAGGTCGAGCGCCGTGATCTGCCAATCAGGACGCTCCTGAGCGAGGAAGTGCACAAGATTGCTTCCAATAAAACCGGCGGCTCCCGTAACCAGAACTTTCACGTCAACTCCTACAATCAATGACCGAGCGGTCCAAACGCATCAAACACTAGCGCACGCCTGAACGAAAGACCAGAAAACGAGCCAACTCAGCTACTTAACAATTCCACCCTGCTCCCCAAAGGCGGGGATAGGATGCCAAATATTACAAAGCTTTTCAATAGTTTACTGGGGAACTCCAACGCCTTGGCGGATCGCTCCGAGACCACCAAAATTAAAGCTCAGCAAGACCTGTTTTCGATCTGGATTAATCCTCTCTCCCACTCCTAAATCGATACTCCAGCACTTACATGAATTCATGAAACGAAGCAGCCCCTGGCTCTCGATAAACTGTCCACCCTGGGCATCATATCGAGCGTATGCGCCTGCTCGAAGTCGCTCACTCAGGAAAAGTTCAAAGTTTCCCTCGACCTGGCTAATCACGCCGTTCACAAAGTTATAGCGCGCTCTGAAGGCGTCATTCCGATCATCGCGGATCCCCAGGGAGATATTGTAACTTGAGAAGTCCCGGTTCTGCTCGCTGATATTCGATTCAAAGCCGGTCGTGAGGTAGTAGGATGGAGAGAAGGTAAAACCTGCGTTGATGTCAGTAAAACCATCCCTTGAAGGATCAAGGTCTTTGCGGGCTTCAATATAATCGTAACCTTGCCGAACAAAGACCTGGCCTAGCTCGCGAATCTCGCCCTCACGTGTATCAACAGGCCTCTCCGGAGCCAGCACCATGCCCCGGCCAAAATCCATAAGGGACTGAGAAACATCGAACATCGGAATCGTGGAGCCTGTTGTGGAGAGATCCTCTACCTCGCGAGTACGCTCATATGGCTCACGAAACCGCCCATACAACCGGGTCGTTAAACCGTACGTGACGAGACTTCTCTCCCGAAAACGATCAAGCTGATCGAACAACGGGAGGTCAGTCTGATCCACATCGGGTACATAGGTATAGTTAACCATCGGCTCGATGGTATGTTTCAGTTTTGTGAGCTCAGACCCCTCGTTCCGAGCCCCCATTCCTATAAACTTTGAAAACCAATTTCCCCGCTCAAGCTCATAAACTCGCTCTACCCCACTCGACATGCCGTAACTGAAAATCGGAACCGTCCGATTCGATGAACTATCGAGCTCTGTCGAGCCATCAGGGAGCGGGGTTGCCCCCGCCGGCAACATAGTGTTGCGAAGTTCATATTGAGTCTGATGCAACTCTACGGAGCCTTGCGCCCGTACAACATTTGAGAGGTGAAACGGCATGGCCACCTTCGG
>JAFMIS010000175.1 GCA_017853915.1 bacterium | reverse complement strand
CCGCCGAAGCCTGCTGCAGAGGCGAGCGCAGAAGTAGTGCGGGGCCCAGAAGATGAGTAGCGCCTCACTCACAAGTCGGTGTTCCTTTAATGATACAGCCAAATCAGCAAAACCTGGCTGAAGCCAAGTTGTATACCTCGACTTACCGATAGTTTTCATAGAAGCAACTATCCATAAATCCAATGATTTCCGTATACTAGTGGTACAAAGACAAATTCAAGCAAGGAAAAATGTATTGATATTACAGAGTTATAGATCTGCTTTCAGAGATGCGTTAGTATCCCCCTCTCTCCGCCACTGTTTTATGTTCGACTACCTGGTTGGGGGGATTCGAACCTGTGACGCCGAAAGGCGGCACAAGCAATACTGCGAATCCACCTCCTCGGGCGCCGTAGCCCGGAGGGCAGAGGCGGCTCTCCGGCACTTCTTGCTCTGGCTAGTAAGAGAGACACCTGGGCCCGAGCACTCACCGTTCACAGAACCACCACCCAAGAGATATGCGGGCGAGACATCGACATGACGACCCCTGACTACATTTCGATGCTGATGGATGAGGCGCTCAAAGAGGCGACCCTCGCCAAAGATAAGGGGGAAGTGCCCGTGGGTGCCGTTGTAGCGCGAGGAGACTCGATTATCGGCCGTGGTCACAATCTAACTGAGTCGGTCGGTTCTGTAACTGCTCACGCTGAGATCAGGGCTATAAACGAGGCTTCCAAAAATCTTGGTGGATGGAGGCTCACAGATTGCGTGCTGTGCGTCACTCTAGAACCCTGCACAATGTGCCTCGGCGCCATTCGACTGGCCCGCATTCCGACTATAGTTTTTGGAGCGGGAGATTCGCGCCAAGGCGCCGTGGGCTCTCTCTATGATCTCAGTCAGGATGAGCGTTTGGGTTCTTCTGTGCGGGTCATATCGCATGTGAAACAGCTTGAGTGCGAGCGAATTCTTGCCGGATTCTTTAAGACTCTTCGGGCTTAAAAAGCCTACAAACCCGGTGAAAAAACGATCGTACGATTGGCGTGAATAATAACGCGATGCTCTAAATGAGCCTGCACAGCACGAGCTAAAACTCGTCTCTCGATATCACTACCTGTACGACTCAATGCGTCGATGCTGTCCTCATGCGTTACTCGCTCAACATCCTGCTCAATTATAGGCCCCTCATCAAGCACGGGAGTTACATAGTGCGCCGTGGCTCCAATCATCTTCACTCCGCGCTCCCAGGCTCGACGATACGGAGCAGCGCCCTGAAAGGCAGGAAGAAACGCGTGATGGATGTTGATAATTGGAATCCCTGCCTCATCGAGCATATCGCTTGAGAGGATCTGCATATAGCGTGCTAGCACCGCAAGCTGTATGTGGTGCTGCTTGAGAAGACGCACCACCTTGCGCTCCTGATTTCTGCGCTGAGATCCATCGATTGAACAACAAAAGAATGGCACTCGGAACTGATTGGCCGTAGCCTCCAGATCGGGGCGATTGGATATCACGAGCGCTATCTCAGCCGAGGAAAGCTCTTTGCTATGAGCACGACACAGAAGATCGAAAAGACAATGAGGTTCGCGCGTACATAGCACAGCAACACGGGTCACATCAGAACAGAAATGCGCCGACCACTGCATCCCAAAGCCACTGGCAACTGTCGAGAACTCCTCCAGTAGTTGCACGCGCGCCGTTGGGGCCGAATCGAGGTCTACCAAGACTCGCATGAAAAATCGCCCCTCACGCGGATCGGTGTACTGCTGGCAGTGAATGATATTAAAGCCCCGCTCAAAAAAGAACGTGCTCGTTGCCGCGATAATCCCCTTGCGATCGGGGCAGCTAATCAGAAATGCCGCGTTGTTTTTGCTCTTCAACATACCTTTGTGACCTAAACCGTTGTGCGCGAAATTTGCTCACGCCCGACATCCATCTGTGGCTCGAAACACAACCATGGCTTGAGTGCAGAAACACTAAAGGGCGAGGCCATACCTACGACAAACCCTTACACACAGCGGTTTTTGGGGGTATGACAGACCTTTCGGATATCATTCGAGAGCGCGTAACAAAACAAACCTTGTGGCGAGGCTGAGCGAAAGCGCTTCAGCAGCATGCGGGCATTTTGCTACGTACTCTTAGTTTGATTCCTCGACCTTGATTGGCTAGCATGAGATTCTATCAGGGTAGTGACAAATATTTTCCTTGTCTGAATTGCGATGGAACATCTTCTCACTCCCCTCTAAACGCGCCATTGCGCTCGTAGTTTCGAGTGGTATCCAGCTCCATGAAACGAATAACAGCCCTCACCCATCCTCTCATTGACATCCTTCACTCCTGCGATGCCGCCTTTCTGCGGGAGCGGGGACTAACCGCTGGAACCTACGGAATGCTCAGTAAATCTGAGCAAGATAACCTCATCCACGCCTGCGGACCGATCATTACCCCTCTCAGCATGGGGGGCTCCGCGGCAAACTCAATTGCGTGTGCTCGTCAACTCGGTGTCCCATGCACCATGCTAGGGCTCGCCGGAGATGACTCGTATGGCCATCTCCTCCACAAACATATGCGACAACTTGATATTCAAGCTCCGCTGCAGCTGATCGAAGACGCCCGCACCGGCACATGCCTTTCACTCATCACTCCAGACGGCGAGCGCACGATGCGGACATGTCTTGGTGTAGCTACCCACCTCTCAGCTGAGCACGTCACATCGACTCCAATCGCTGCCAGCTCGTGGATTCTACTTGAGGGATATTTCTTGACGGCGAGCGAAAGCAACGAAGCGGCTCTTTCGAAAGCGATGGATATCGCAAAAGCTTCAGGAGTAAAGATCGCTTTTTCTGCCGCGGCTGAGTTCGTTGTGCAAGCGAAACGATCTACCATCCTGTCAAACATCCTACCCTCAATCGACCTGCTCTTCGCGAACGCGGGGGAGGCGATGCTGCTCACAGACACCCCCACAACGACGGAGGCCCTTGCGGCTCTTACGCACCTCGTCCCGGCCGCCGCAATAACTCAAGGCAAGGAGGGAGCTCTGGGATTCATGAAAGGAGATACGTGGCACGCCCCTTCGTACTCGCCCAATAAGCCTATTATTGATACGACCGGCGCGGGGGATGTATTCGCGGGCGCATTCCTCGCAGGAATTACTATCGGACACCAGCCCGAGCTAGCGGCCAAAAAAGCAAACAAACTTGCTTCGATTGTCATCACTCAGCACGGAGCGCTTCTGCCAAACGGCACACGAGCGGCTTGGGAGGAAGCAGTCTAAAGATAGGCCCTACCGGGTGCGTCCCCAGCACCGCTCAAGCCTCTCCAACATCTCAGTGGGACTCTCTTTGAGCCACTGAGGATTCAGCGCTGACATCGCGTTTTGAATATCACTGTCAAAAATCGCGCTTTGGTGAGGCTTAACGAATATACGCGGCTCGAAACCGATGGAGCCATCCCTCACCCAGCCTCTCTTAGTTAAAACTTTTCTCACGGTCTCGGCCAAAGTAGCGAGGTCAACAATTCTACCATCCTCAGGACTGTAGGCTCGCGCGGCGATAACCACCCTTCCCTCAGCCTGGCTAGGCGATGAATACCCAAACGACTGCTGCTCGACTTGACTCAGATCTCCGTCAGTCGCTACGAGGTGCGTAAATGCCTTATCGTGTTGGACTGGATAGACAAAAAATAGAGGCGTTGCCTTGCTTCTTTGCTGAAGCACTCCTTGCACCTCGAGCTCCAACGGAGATGCGTCATAGATCGGCGCACCACACACAGCGGTTACCAGCCCTGCAGGAAAAGCCCGATCAGGTGCGATCACCTCGTCTCGGTCTCGAATCTTCTTCACCGCAAGCCTTCCACTCTCTGTAAGATCGCTCATTTTGAGCGTTGCAATCGGCGCGACAAAATTGGTCACGCATTGCCCACCCTTCCTAAACCACGCCCACGTCTCTCGACCAAAAACCTCTGCATACCGGGCTCCCAAGAGTTTCTGACGGATATCCTGGTAAACACCGGGCGACTGAAGATATTCCTGACTATAGCCCTGCCGCCGAACCTCCTGCCAAAGAGCCTGTTGCATTACAGCGGAGATCAGCCCGTTAGTTGGGTGCGATGGTACGTGTTCAAAGTGCCATCCGCGCGCATCGATGATTTTCTGATAAGCTTCCGCATCCGTGGTAGCGACACCTTTTTCAGTCAAGAAGAGAGACTCGTGGTAACGCTCGATTGCTTTTACAACTTCGCCAACTCGAGCGTTATCATACCCACCTAGCAAGTAATCGAACTTAAGGTAAGAAGTGCGATCAAGGCGGTCTTTGAGATCTGACAAAATCGAAACTCTATCCTCGGGCAAATTAGGCTTAAAGTGTCCGTAGGTTTGGACCTTCTCAAAATGGGGGCGCCTATCCTCGTGAGTGAGGACAGCCATCACATCACCAAAAATAACCTCTCCACAGAGAGAGCGAATCCTTGGGCTTGAGGGCCCCGAGCCTACTAATTCAGCACCGTGAAGCTCATGGTACTCCTCTCTACCATATCCCCACTCGCCAATCGGAGGAGCTCCCCGCATTGAGGCGAAAACCTTATCCATGGCATGACTGCCTGGCACGTGTCCGATATCATGAAAAAGAAGGGCGATCTCAAGGACCGCCCTTTCATGATTCGACAATGGGAGCTTCAGCTTTGCCACCTGGGCCGCCGCATCTATACTATGTCGGCCACGAGAGAAATTAAGATGGCCGAAGATGTCCGTGTAAGCCATCGCCGAGTTCGGTATCGAATCCAGCCGCCTCATCTCCGGCAGGGAGCGAATTAACTCCTTTGCCAGAGGACTCAAATTCTGCGCACACTCTCGCTCAATAATAGGCAATAGCTGCGCTACTATTGGCCTTCGGCTAGTAGAGCCCGATACATTAACTTGGACACGATCGAGATTAGAGGGCTGGAGAAGAACACTCAAGGTACTGGAACGCTCGCCCACATCCTCCGAAACGGCGACTGGTCCCGCTGGCACTTGTGCGCCAGGTCCAGTCACTACGCTTGAATTCGGAGTCGCCATGGTGGACACACCCGAGTAGACGTTGTCTTTACAGCTTCACCAAGCGCTCCCTGCAGAGCCCTGACTCATACACGTCTTTTGTGGCGAACCGGAAGTTCGAATTTCTCGAACCCTATCACACCCTAATAAAGCCCTTAAAAGCCTTATACAAACTACCTGTTGGCTGTTGAATGAAAGGTACAGAATGCCCTATCCGTAGTCAATAACGGAGATAAGGTAATTTAGGCTTTCGATGGTGTAATAATCAGTTCATTTAAGCTAAACCCTTTAAAAAATACCCCCATAACCGCCGAAATTCATCATGGACATATGAGGGCCGGCAGGGGCGCATATTCCAGAGCAAGAATGCGAGCAGAGACCGAGCGCCCATCTGATTCAACCTATCAAAAGCATGAATTGGACAACTCTGAGGCCTTGGGCTAGTTATAGAGCTCTTAATTGTTCGCTCAGGGGAGGCCAAGAGCATCCTCTGACGCGCTCAAAGCGGCGAAAGTCACACTTTGACGATCCCGCATCCCCCGGAGAGGTGGCCGAGTGGCTGAAGGCGCCTGATTCGAAATCAGGTATACCGGAAACGGTATCGGGGGTTCGAATCCCTTCCTCTCCGCCACTTTGTAATATTACAGCCCTTGTGAGGGATTCGAACCTGTGAGGCCAAAGGCCGAACAAGCAATATCGAG
>JAFMIS010000005.1 GCA_017853915.1 bacterium | reverse complement strand
GCTGAGGTGCGAGAGATTGAAGCGCTTCAGGATTACCAGAAAGCATTTGTAGCGTTTGAGGCGACCCTTGCTCGAATCCAAAAGGGGAAGAGTCAGGGTTAGGCCGGCACTCCCCGTGCCCAACGTTGATTATGGCCTCCGTGATTTCAAGCCAAACGTCGCATCTCCCAATAGATGTACAACGTGTGATATCACCCTATGGATAGAGTTGGAAGCAGAAAGGGGAGTACCACTGGCTGTACCATTCATGGCTAGCTGACACCAGGCAGTCGTATGCAACTGTTGGAACGGTAGCTACAGAGAGGAATGTCTTGTAGGTAGGTGTTGCTCCCTGTGAGTGGTTGGATTCGCCGAACGGCGTTCCGCGCATAAATAAAAACCCTCGGCACTTCTTTCGAAATACCGAGGGTCTCTCACGCTAGCGCGCCCTGAAGCAGTGTTCCTGACCCGGCGTTACAGTTACTTCGCAGCTATCTTGCTTGCCTGAGATTGGAGGCGGCTGATCTTTCGAGACAGGGTTGACCTGTGGAAGAGCCCCTTCTTGGTGGCCTTTGACATCATCGACTCAGCTTCGCGAGTAAGCTTCTCAGCCTCAGCCTTATTGCCACTCTGAATCGCGGCGCTCGCATTCTTGAGAGCGGAGCGCACAGCTGTTTTCGCTGAGCGATTGTGAGTACGTCGCTTGAGGCTCTGACGGTGACGCTTAATTGCCGACTTGTGATTTGCCATAACTACTAACTTCAATATCTTGGTTACATGTTCGCGAAATCGGACTAGCTCCGACCACGCCATTTCATGGGTTTAAAGCTCCGTGGGGTTAATAGCCGCGGGTTATCGCCTCGGTGCTACCCCTTTGGGCCCAGAGGATATACCACGACCAGGCCCTAGACTCAAATCCGGGGGCCCAAAGAGCCTAGGCCGGGACCTTTTTAGGGCCCAAGACCTTCGGGAAGAAGTCATCTGACCAGGCTTTTGTGGCCCCTGATTGACCCTGATAGTGGCCACGGCCGCCCTCCCCATAGGCCTTCTCAGGAGGGGCCTCCATACCTAGGAACACGAGCTGAGCTACCCGCATGCCTTTGACAAGCTCACGCGGATAGGGGCCCAGGTTCTGTAGCTCAAGGGTCACTTGACCCTCAAAACCACAGTCAATCCAGCCGCTTAAGCTATGATTAAGCCACAGGCGCCCGAGTGAGCTCTTGAGCTTGAGGTCACACACCACGTCGCGAGGCATCTTGATGTACTCCTGCGTGGTAGCGAGTATGACCTCACCAGGGAATAAAACGATCGAATCCGACACCAGCTCCTCGGGGTCTCGGGTCGGACAAATCCAATGGTTACCGACAGTAACATCGTAACTTGCCGGGTTAATTTGCTCGGGATTAAAGGGATAAATGCCCCCTTTTGAGCCAAACTCGCGAATCCAGTGGTCGGGCTTAATCATTGTCGTGTATCCTACAGAGGTCAGTCTTTACTACGCTTCCATAAACGATCTGCCGATATAAATAAAGCATCAACGATGTGGAAAGTGCCCATGTTCTTCCAACGGGCGCGCCACGTCGGTGTTTACGTGAGGGTTTAAACGCTATGGAGCACCAGGGGGTTCTCTTTGCTAACGTTTTGTTGGTGGAGGACGAGCCGGCACACGCGCTGCTGATAGAGCGCGGTGTGCGGAGCTTGGTAGGCGCATTGGTCACTCGCACAACGGTAGCGAAGGCTCGCGAGGCGATCTCGAGCGATACCTTCGACCTCATTATCAGTGATCTCAACCTTCCCGATCTGCGTAGCGAGGAAGCAGTTCGAGCTATACGCGAAGTAGCCCCACGAGTGCCGCTACTGGTTCTTACCTCATCGTCGACGTTAGGTGATGGTATAGCCGCGATGCGAGCGGGGGCGAGTGATTTTCTCGTTAAAAACTTCGACGCTTCATTTCGTGAGGTATTACAGTTGGTGCTCTCTCGCTTGCGAGGGGTTCTCGATGCCGAGCGTGAGCGGGCCCAGGTGACTCGTGATAGAGATCTGCTGCGCGAGGCTATTGAGAATAGTAACGACGGGCTCGCGGTGGCGTTTCGGGATGGACAGGTGCGTTACTGCAACTCGGGGTTTCATAATTTCCTTTCCAGCTTTGGGGTCGCGGGGCTGAGTCTTTTAGATATTTCGCCGGAATCAGTGGTTCGAGGTGAGGAGGTGCTCCAGAAATTGCGCGAGCAGATTCGTGATCTTGAGGCTGGAGCGATATGGACAACTGAGCTGGTGCATGCGCGTGATGATGAGGTCGCTTTCGATATCTCCATCTTCGCGTCGCGCGATGGTAGCTCCGATCGCCCGTTGGTCTTATGGATCCGGGATATTCGGGAGAGGAAGCGGCGCGAGCGCTTTCAGCGCGAGATTCTGTCAACGACGACGCATGACCTCAAAGGCCCGCTCGGCGCGATCTCCGTCTCGTGTGATGTATTGCTTGAGTCTCCCTCAGCGGACGAGCGCTCGCATGCTTTGTTGGAACGAATCTCAACCGCGGCGAGCGGCGCGATCCATCTGATTGAGGAGTGTCTCAGCATGCGCCGGATTGAGGAGGGGGCTTTTGTCATGCACCCTGTTCTTAACGAGATGGCCCCAGTTATTGAGCGAGTGGTGGAATCGTTCGCGCTGACGGCGAAGACTCGGAGCGTGGCGCTTTCGGTAGAGTGGGAAGAGAGATATGTCATGGGATGCATCGACCCGCTCGGGTGTGAGCGAGTGATCTCGAATTTATTGAGCAACGCGATTAAGTTTTCGCAAAAGGGGGGCGAGGTCGTTCTCCGAATCGCTCGTCGGGCGGGCGGCGTGGTGATCACTGTGAGGGATAAAGGTAGCGGGATGGAGCCATCAGAAGCCCAGGGGCTCTTTCATCGTTACGCGCGGCTCTCATCGCACTCCCGAGTCGCAGGGTCAGGACTGGGTCTCTTTATCGTCAAGTGTATCGTGAGCGCGCATGGGGGAGCGATCGATGTGACCTCGGCGGTAGGTAAAGGAACGACATTTGATGTTTTCTTCCCGGATCGACCTCCGTGTAATGAGCGTGGAGAGATCCTGTGCCTCGATTTCGCCTAGCTGTCGCGAATGCATTCTTAAAGAATGTCGACGAAATACATGGGGCGTTAAAGTATCCAGATGTTCCAACGCTTCGTTTTGATTGATAAATCGCGCATTCCCGCGTGAATATGCCCGTGAATCTAAGCGCGAACCTACCTGAACTGGTAATTTTCCTCTGGGCTCCTCGAACTGTGACAGTGTGCTCGACCCTGAAAAGCTCGCGGAGTTCCGAATAGCACGACCAGGGTGGTGACAAGTCCCCCGAAGTTTCCGATTATCGGGGACGAGTTGCGAATAGAGGGAGATGGCTGTGGTGTTAGTGTCTAGAGAGGGAAGAAGATCGCTCATTCTCGCGTTGGGATGGGCGTGGATCGTCATGGCTCCACACCTGGCGGTGGCCCATCCAATTGAGCGTTTCGAGTCCTCTCTTGAAGTAGAATGCTCCGAGGGCGCAACGTGTGACGGGGTGGCTCGCTCTGAGGCCTCGCTCGGGCGTTACTTGGGGGTCCTCATTTCGCGTCGCGGTAGGGGAGAGGCCTCGGTTGAGGTCGATACGAATGAGGGGCTCAAGTTTGAAGCCATGGATCTAAACTCTGCATCGCTAACATTGTCATGGGACGCGGATCCGCATCCTGACCGGCTCTCAGGGGCGGGATTGAACTGTTTTGATCTCACCCGCAACGCCGCATACGCCTTAATAGTTTCCGATGTGCATGTGGAGTCTGAGTGTCAGGAACTCGGCCATGAGGGTGGTTGTCCAGTGATTGCGGTCGAGTCGAGGATCTATGACGCGCGTGATCCCACAGGACAGCGGTTTTCGGCGTCGGTGATGGAGCGTACCTTTGTTGATGGTGGCAACTTGGTTATTCCTTTCTCTAACTTTCTGCGCGAGGGGCCGCGGGGTAAGGCGGATCTTTCGTGCGTGGGTGCGGTTACTATCTCGTTTCAGTTTAATGGATTTGACTCGGTAGAATTTCAGTTCGGTCCGATCTACACCAATGGAACCGAGGGGCTTACTCCGGCCCCAACGGTAACGCCCGTTCCAAGCCCAACGTTGGCAGATACTCCAGTGCCGCAGTTTTCTCCCACATCGATCCCAAGTCCTACGGCCGTTTCCACCCCTGAGCGATTTGATTCGCCAGGGAGTATTGTTGAAGCTACGATTGCGGCGGAGAGCTCGGCTCGGCCCTCTGTGGACATTACAGTAGGCCAGACTCCGAACCCGCTACCGACGAGGGCGGTGATGCCTGCGATTCCGGCGGGGGTAGAAGAGGAGGTTACGTACGGAGAGGTCGTCGAGCAGGCCGAGTAGCACCCATATAAGAGGCCCTGGGGGAAGGGCCCACCTGACCTGGCCAGGCGCGGGCCCGAGTTTGGTCTTTCAGAAGCACTCGTGGTAGGCTCGTGGGTGTATTGTAGAGAGCGATATGCCCAAACATTTCAACATTCCGCGCGCGTATCGGTCCGATTTTATCGGTGAAATTAAGCGTCGCAGAGCTAGCGCTGACACTCGAAAAGAGGACCTTTCACCCACCGCTATCGATCTGGGACCGGTGTGTTTTCACATGGCCCGTTTTTTTGGCTTCTGCTACGGAGTAGAGAACGCGATCGAGATCGCGTATCGAGCCTTAGAGGATAATCCGGGTAAGCGGATATTCCTGCTGAGTGAGATGATTCACAATCCGCATGTTAATTCAGATCTTTTGTCGCGAGGCGTTTCGTTTCTGCAGACCGCGCATGGGGAGCAGTTAATCCCCTTCTCAGAGTTACGCTCCGACGATGTCATTATCGTTCCGGCATTTGGCACAACACGCGAGATCTTTGAAAAGTTAGAGTCTCTAGGGATTAATCCTCAGAGTTATAATGCCACATGCCCATTCGTGGAGAAGGTGTGGAAGCGGGGGAGACAGCTCGCGCAGCAAGGATATACGATAGTCATCCATGGCAAGCATACCCATGAGGAAACTCGGGCTACATTCTCTCAGATTCGGATCGATGGTCCGAGTGTCGTGGTGCGGGATAAAGCGGAAGCGGAATTGTTGGCGCGATATGTGCGTGGCGAGCTCCCTGATGAGCAGTTTTTTGTCGATTTTGCTGGGCGCTCTTCACCAGGGTTTCGCGTCCCAGATGATCTTCGTCGACTCGGAGTGGTTAATCAGACCACCATGCTAGCAGAGGAAACGCATGAAATCTCGCAGCTGATGAGGGAAGCGGTTGTAGCCCGATTCGGTGTTGATGCTATTGAACAACACTTCGCTGATACGAGAGATACTCTGTGCTACGCCACCTCTGAGAATCAGCGCTCGATGCGAGCGCTCCTTGAGAGTCCGGCGGATTTGGCGATAGTGGTAGGAGGATATAACTCATCGAATACGTCGCACCTCGTTGAATTGTGCGAGGGAAAAGTGCCGGTCTTCTACGTGAAGGACGCTGATGAGATCCATTCCCGCGAGGAGATTCAGCATCTCGATCTTCACAAGGGAGTTGTTACGACAAAGAGCTGGCTCCCTCAGAAAGACAAGGTCCACATACTTGTGTCGGCGGGCGCGAGCTGTCCAGACGCGATGGTTGAGGCTGTCTTGAGTCGTGTCGCATCTCTGTTTCCTCAATCGCGGCCCCTTCAAGATGGTTCACGACTCGCCGCCGCGGTGTAAATGACCGAGCGAGTGAGTACATGCGCTCAAATCCGCGATTGAAAAGTCGTTGAGTCCGGGAGGGCCTGAAAGATTGTGCCTCCACGGAGAAACGGGAAAAGTTATATGGCCTGCGTAGAAATAGCCGAAGTCTTTTAACGTCGCGGGGGGTAAGAGAGTTCGCATGCAGGCAAATCGTCAGAACACCGCAGGGGACCCAGCGTGGATTCCAGACCTGCTGAGGTACGCACCGTAGCCCCTCCATGAAAAAGGGGAAGAGAGAGATGCCGTCAGTGATCGCGGTAAAGCCAGAGGCGGCCAACGCTCGCAGCGTTTGGTGGTCAAACGTGTGGTTCGGAGCCATGAAGTAGGTGGCAGGAATTCCCTCCTGAGTTAAGATCTCTTTGCCTGACGTAATTTTCCGCAGTTGTTCTTCAAAGGTGTCCCCCGCGAACTCACTCATCTCTTTAATTCCAAGCTCTGGCCCGAGGATCGCTCGTCCAGGACGTGGTTCGAGGAGGTGTTGGTATCCGTGTTGAGCAAAATCAACGAGATCGTGATCTCTCAAAGCGCGAAGGGTTTCCCAGAAGTCGGGCGCTGGATCCTGAATATCAAGAGCGGGATCTTTATTGTCAGGAACTATCCCAAGCAGAGGTTTCACGCCGTGATTTTTGAAGAGCGAGAGAAGCGCCCAAAAGCGCCCCCAATGCATCGTAGGAGTGATGTCGTCCATGCGGAAAATGTATCGAGCGCTCACGAGAATACCCTCCGCAGAAAAGGCAAGCAGCGCTTCACGATGGGATGTGCGCTGATCCAGCCATTGAATTCAATCAGGTGCCGCCCCCCAAACTCACTTTTGAACCTAGCGATAGCGTTTTTTTCAGGATCGGTATCCTCCATCGGGATGCCGCCAAGGTCATAGTGCGCGAATCCCAACTGCTTGAACTGTTCGATCTCAAACCAGTGGAGAAGGCGGTTCGCTCGTCCGATGAAATTTCTCCGCTCGCTACTGTCGGTGCCCCTAAAGTGCGAAGCCGAGTAGAGGAGTCGCGCGCGTTCACTTGAGGAGTCTGTGACGTAGGCGTGAGACGCGATCATCGAGCCGTCCCCGTCGTGGGCTTGTGAGATGGCGAGGGCGTCGCGTTCGCGCAGTGCCTCAAGTTTTGCGCGGTTGCTCGAGGGGCGATTTTTTTGGCGGGCGAATGTGTCATAAAATTCGCAAAATGTCGTGAGATGAGAGGAGGTGGGTTGAGGGTGTAGAGAGGGCAGGACTCGTTCTCGCTCGGCCCGTCTAATTTTATAGCGAGTTCCACTTGAGAGGCCAGCAAAGAGTTCGGTTGAAGTTCGCTTGAGTTCGATGATCTGGGTTTTAAACGGCACAAATCCAGCCATTGGTATCGTGGCCTGAATGAAGCACTGAATAGTGGCTTGATGGGGCGAGGAGCGCGGATCCCTCGAAAAGAAGATGTCGTTTATGGGGATACCGCACTTGCGGCGAATAATTGAAATCATAAAAACACGCGAGGTACGTTAGGTGATAGGTGACTGTAGAGTGTGCTCGTGAGTTCTTCCATGAGCCTCAGCAGCTCCCCCGCATCGAGCTCACGAGTGAATCGCTCGCGGCAGGGTGCAAGCGGCCGGGAGAGCCAGTGCTTCCAGCGAGCCTACCGCTCAGCTCGGGTCTGTACTCTGAGCTCGGAAACGCGTTAGGCTATCGGTCGAGACAAGCCCGATGGTAGGGCGCATGGTGTGAGTTTTTATGAAGACGCTCGATGTAACTGGATTGTGTAACGGAATCGTTGATATTTTCGCTGATGTGAGTCAGGAGGTTTTTGATCCCTTCGGTCTTGAGAAGGGATCTATGCGACTTGTCCATGTTGATGAACAACACGACCTTTTGCGGCGTGTGGGGGCGCACAAGCCTGTGATGCGTAGTGGAGGTTCGGTCGCGAATTCAGTTATCGCGGTGGCCCAGCTCGGAGGAAAGAGCGCGCTGTGTTGTAGTGTGGCCGATGATCAGTATGGACGATTTTATCGCGATGAGTGTCTCGAGATGGGCATTCGTTTCTCAACGCCGCTCTCGAACTCGGGCTCAACGGGGACAAGCGTAGTTCTTATAACACCGGATGCTGAGCGAACGATGCGAACATCGTTGGGCGTTTGCGCGGAGCTTAGTCCCTCACATGTTGATCCGGAGACAATTCGCGATTCTCAATGGCTCTTTGTAGAGGGCTATGTATTCTCGAATTCGGATGCAGGCCGAGCCGCCATTCGGGAGTCGATTCGCATTGCTCGTGAAGGTGGCTCTAAGGTTGCAGTGACCTGTTCTGATGCTTGGATCGTAAGCGGATTTGGAGAGCCGCTGCGCGAGGCGTTGAAGAGTACAGACCTGATCTTCGCCAATGAGGAGGAGAGCGCGGCTCTCGCGGGAACTACGGATGTTCTCTCCGCGGGGCGAAAGTTAAAAGACAGTTTCCCCCATGTGGTTTTGACGGCTGGGCCACGCGGAGCATTCTTATGGTGGGAGGGCGAAGAGATTCATGTGCCGGCGTTCGCGTGCGAACCACGAGATCTCACAGGAGCGGGCGATATGTTCGCGGGAGCCTTCCTGTATGGGATTACCCATGGTCTTAAACCGTACGATGCCGCACATCGGGCTTGTTTCTTATCAAGGCATGTCATCTCTCAAGTGGGCGCACGATTGAGTGGTGATGTACGGGGGCTGTGGGCTGCCGCGTAATGAAATACGCAGACTCAAGCCTAGGGATTTTTCTTAGAACCACTCTCGTTTTTGGTTGTAAGTAGCTGAACTCCGGTAGTCGGTTTGATTAGCTATTGATGCGTCGATACCATATCGCATCGGGACCATGTCACATCGAGGCAGATAGGTATCCATACCAGTGGTGTCGAGACTTATAATAAAAGGTATGGCGCGCGAGGGGCTCGACGTGAGTAGCAGTAGGCGTTCAGATGGCTAATTTTCAAGATTCAAGATTCTTCGGGATATCTCCGCGAGCGGTCGGGATGAGCGTATTGGCGATCGCGATAGTGGTCGGATTGTTCTTCATTCCAGAGACGGTGAAGTTTTTGTTTGACTCGAAGCCACGCGCCGCTAAAGCGGATAAGGTGGTAGTGTCGGAGAGGTCAAAGCCTTCAACTGAGGTGGCCCGAGCGGCCTTATCCCCCGACGCTCTTAGCTCGATTCAATCCGAAGTTGCGAAACCTCAGTCTGCTGCCGTGAACGCTCCGGCCAAGGGGTCTCGGCGTGATGTCGATGCTGATGATAGTAAGAGTGGGGGATTTTTCTCTGGTTGGAATTTTGGTGTTAAAGCTGGAACCCAAGGGGGGGAGGTAGTTCCGATTCCCTCAGGCCTCACGTTTGATCGGATCGCTTCAAAAGAGGGCCAAGCATTTGTAAAGAAGGGGCTGCCAGAGCTGAATAGATTCTTCCGGCGAGAGCGTTTATCGCCGTCCTCGATTCAAGATGCGGCGCAACCCCTTATCCTCGAGCTGCAGTCAGTGGGTTCGATTAGCGGCAAAGGGGCGCAGCCTGACGAGATAGCGAATCGTGTGCGGTCAATCCATATTCAGACCGTGCGTGATATGCGTCGGGCGGGGGCTGACCGCGGCGTTATGTTGCGGTGGCTGGAGCTACCATTAGTGCGCTTCATTGATGACCGAGGTGGTGTTGGAGCAGCTCGTAGGATTAAAGCGGGGTTTGCTCCAAAATTTGCTCTAAGTGATGTGAAGATTCGACAACCGTTTAATCGGGGTTGGTCGGTCGATGGTCGATCTCCGATTAGCTTGATCGCTGAGTTCTCGGTGCAGGGCACTGATATTGATAAGATCGTTGCCTACGCCAACGGTAAGATAGTTCGAACGATGAAACTCGGGCGTTTACCCTCGGGCGAGAATCGGACTTTTCGGTTTAACGGGGATGCCTACGGTGTGTGGACGTTTGCCGCGTATGATCGCTACGGTGTGCGACCATTCGTGAAGAGCTACTCCTTCTATCCCCGCGCGCGGGTTTTTAGCCAGAGCCCGGACGGAACCTACCAGATCGGTTTCATGCCAGGTTCAGCGCCTAATTCTCTCGATCGATTCTTCTACGTCGGTGGATCGTCGCGCCCTGGTGTCAGGGACCCGATGGTGTCGCGGTTCTGAGCTATAGCCGCAGGCTCGTCTATCCAATAAGGGGCGTCTGCTCGGCGATCTGAATCAACTGAAGCCACTGGTCGAGCTTTATACTGGCACCACCAACTAAAGCTCCATCAACTTCTTTGAGGGCCAGGATATCAGCGAAGTTCTGGGGGTTAACGCTTCCTCCATACAGCACTACCGCCTCGTGCGCGTACCTCTGAGAAGCCCACAAGGAGAGGATAAAAGCGTGGGTAGACTGAATTTCGGCCAGCGATGCTACCCTGCCAGTACCTATTGCCCACACAGGCTCATACGCGAGAACTACTCGGGCGCTCTCCGCGCTTGAGACCTGCTCAAATATGGGCGCTAATTGCTCTTCGAGAACCCGCTCTGTGACGCCCGTGACGCGCTCATGCTCTGTTTCTCCAATGCAGACGACCGGGGTAAGGCCGGCATCAAGCGCCGCTTTGGCGCGTTGGGCGACCGTGGCGGAGGTCTCTCCAAAGAGGGTCCGACGTTCGGAGTGCCCGACGAGGGAGAACCGGGCACCGATCTCGCTCAGGAATGCCGGGGACGTCTCACCAGTGAAAGCCCCAGCGCTTGCCCAGTGCACATTCTGGGCCCCCACAGCGAGCGGAGAGCCATTCAAAACGCGCGCGGTATCGCACAGGCTTACAGTCGGCGGGGCAACCCACACATCCGTTTGTGCGAGTGGTTTGATCTGGGACAGAAGGTTCTCGGCAAACGAGACCGCTTGGGCCGGACCAAGGTTCATCTTCCAGTTGCCGATGAGGAGGTGCTTTGAACGCATAGAGGGTGCCCTACACAAGAATAGGCCAAAATGGTCTTGCAAGGCGGGCGCTACGCGCCCGCCCATCGATCATAAGGGATCTCCCAAAAGTCCGTGGCGAAATCCCGTTGCTCGCAAATCACTAAAGCGACTTCGCGAGAAGCTCAGTTACGTCGCACATACGAGCCGAGAATCCCATCTCATTGTCGTACCAGGCGACTACCTTAGCCAGGCGCTTCTGAACCACCATGGTGGACAGCGAATCGACAATCGATGAGTGCGTATCTCCTGTATAATCGATCGAGACGAGTGGCTCAGTTGAGAATCCGAGCACGCCCTTAAGGCTCTTCTCGCTCGCGGATTGGAGCGCTCGATTGAGATCCTCAACGGTTACGTCTTGATTAAGTTCCGCGACAAAATCTACCACCGATACATCCGGGGTCGGAACGCGGATTGCGAATCCATCAACCTTGCCTTTGAGGTCAGGAATAACCAATCCTACGGCCTTAGCGGCACCGGTTGTTGTGGGTATCATCGACATTCCTGCCGCGCGTGCCCTACGCAGATCCTTGTGGGGCAGATCGAGGATCTGTTGATCATTCGTGTACGAGTGAATGGTGGTCATCGTGCCACGTAGGATGCCGAAATTCTCATGGAGCACCTTGGCAACGGGCGCCAAGCAGTTCGTTGTGCACGAAGCGTTTGAAATGATGTGATGCTCCGCCGGCTTGTAGGCGGTGTGATTTACACCGTAGGCCAACGTGAGGTCTGGATCAGTGGCTGGCGCTGAAATCAACACCTTCTTCGCTCCACCCTGCAGGTGCAGCTGAGCCTTCTCCTTGGCGGTGAAGATCCCGGTACACTCAAGAACTATGTCTACCTTTGACTGGCCCCACGGAAGCTTCGACGGGTCTCTCTCAGCAAAGACCTTAATGGCCTGGCCGTTTACCACGATGGCGCCATCTCCAACCTCGACAGTGCCTGGGAATCGTCCGTGAACGGAGTCGTATTTCAGGAGGTGGGCCAAGGTTTTTGGGTCGGTTAGATCGTTGATGGCCACTACCTTGACGGTCGACGATTGTTTATTTGTGAAAAGTTGCCGCAAAATATTTCGTCCAATGCGGCCAAATCCGTTAATCGCAATTCCAACACTCATAGCTAAGCTCCTTATAGTTTGCGCCGCTACTTATACCCCTGGGGCGCTGAAAAGGGAACTCCTGCCCCCTGATCCGAGCTTTGGAGGCTGGTGGTGTGGAGCTATGGAGCCTTAAGAGCTTTTCAGGGAATTATTTTGAGATTTTGAGGGTGTACAGGACCTTTCAGCCCTCTCAATGTCTGGTGCCATGAGGGGTTTCTGTGGCATATTTCCCGAGGTATTAGCTATCCACCACCTATCGTCGATCTGTGACGCCGGAGCGCGTTGGCGAGCCCCCAATCATAAACGATGGGGCACGCGTATTGTATAGGGTGGCGGGTTGTAGCAAGCAGAGGGAGGAGTCTACGTGGAACCGGTTGCAGCTGTGGAGTCACCGAACATTCTGAGCATGGTGTTTGGGTCGGGTTTCGTTGTTCAGAGCGTACTTATCATGTTAATCGCGTTGTCGGTGTGGAGCTGGGCGATCACCATCGCGAAGATTATTCAGTTCCGTCGCGCGCAGAGCAACTCGGAGCAGTTTTCTCAGGTGTTTTGGGAGACGCGCAACTTCTCGAGGATTGACGAGTCCTCACGCCGTCTGACGGATAGTCCTCTGGTGGCGGTATTCGCGTCAGGCTATCGAGAATTGTTGCATACCGTTCAGGAGGGTAAGCAGGTTGGAAATGGTGCTCCTGTTGATATCCAGAGTGAGCTTGGTACGGTTGAGAGGGCTCTGCGGAGGGCTGAGCTTGAGGAGACGCATCGTTTAGAAAAGGGTGTTACTTTTCTCGCAAGCGTGGCGAGCGCGGCGCCCTTTATCGGACTTTTCGGAACAGTATGGGGTATCATGAACGCCTTCCACGGGCTGAGTCAGGCCAAGAGCTCCACGATTCAGGCGGTTGCTCCGGGTATCTCCGAGGCGCTCGTGGCAACGGCTGTGGGTTTAGCGGCTGCTATTCCAGCGGCAGTGGCATTCAACTATTTCACCGCCACAATCAGGAAGTTCCGACAGTCGATGGATAGTTTCTCTGAAGAGTTTCTCAACATCGCGCGTCGTTATTTTGTGAAATAGGTGTGAGTTTCGATGGCCAGTAATATTCATTCTGACAATGACGGACCCATAGCGGCGATAAATGTCACCCCGCTGGTGGATGTGATGTTGGTGCTACTGGTTATCTTCATGGTAACAGCGCCGATGCTACAACAAGGCGTTGAAGTGGATCTCCCGAAGGCGTCGACCGCTCCGCTGCGTGGTTCGAGTGAGCAGATAGTAATCTCATTAGACAAAGCGGGGAGTATATTTCTTGGGGCGGGTAATCGAGTCGAGCTTTCCGAGCTTGCCGAGAAGGTAAAAGCGATCTTCGCGAATCGACCCGAGAATGAGCGAAAGATCTACATCAAAGGGGATGCCTCTCTCGGATATGGACGCATCATGGAAGTGATGGGCGCATTGCACGCGGGCGGAATAACCCAAATTGGCCTGGTCTCCGCGTCTCCTGAGGGTAAGGGCTAGGAGTCGCAACGTTGGCGGTGAGTGTTTTGGAAAGAGAGCGTTGGGATGAGTACTGGCGCAGAGGCTTCTCGCTATCGATCGTAGCGCACATCCTGTTGGCCTACATCATATTCGTAAAGGTCTTCCCGGATTTCGGGGATGTTCCGGAACCGATCGTGTATTCGATCTCGATTGAGGGTGGCAAGAGTGTTGGTGGCATGAGCCAGGTTCCCAAGGAGGATAAGCCGAGTCCGATCGCGCCCATGAAGAATGTATCGGCTGAAACCAAGAAAGAGCCGGACGTTCAGGAGCCTGATAAGAGAGCAAAAGACGAGCCGGTAGATGACGCGGAGGTTAGCATCGCGGATAAGAAGCCCACTCCTAAACCAACCGCGCAACCCACTCCAGCTAAAACAGCCACTCCCGCGCCAGCGAAGAAGACTGACGCCAAAAAGGACGTGAAGAACACCAAGAAGAGCGATGGAGAGGATGTCGATAAACGGCTGCAAGCGGCGCTCCAGCGATATTTGGGAGAGTCCTCTGATGGAGGTGGAAAGGGCTTCGGCGCTGCCAAAGCAACCGGGGGTAACTCCATGGGTGGTGGGGTGGTGCGCCCACCAGAATTCTTTGTGTACGAAAAAATTGTTCGCTCTCGAATAAAAGAGGCGTGGCGGTGGTATGACACTAATACCAGTCGAATTACCGTCATCGCTTTTGAGATCGAGCCGGATGGCGTGATCAACAATGTGCGGCTCGTGAAGAGCTCTGGGGATAGCGCGTATGATGAGTCCGTGATGCGTGCCGCGATGAAGGCGAGTCCCTTACCTCCGCCCCCTCGGAGCGTCTATGAGCAGTATTTTAAAAGCGTGAGAATTACGTTCGATCCGAGAGAATAGGGAGCGCTTGATTGTCCCGGTTGCGCCCAGGTGTTCTCTGGTGCATTTTGAGGGTATCCGTACGATTGCTGGAGAGGGTTCATGAAGAGAAATATCCCCATATATAGTGTTATCCTAATCCTTCTTGTTGGATGGTGCAGTGCTCGAGCGTCCGCGCAAACCGATCTGTACGTGCGTGGAGCGGGTAAAATGATTCCGCTCGGTGTCCCTCAGCTGTGTGTTCGCACCGAGGAGAATGGGCCGGAGGTAACGATTCCAACAACCGTACGACGCGACCTTGACCTCTCTGGTTTCTTTGAGATCTTAGATCCGAGGGGGTACATAGAATCTCCGGGTAAATGCGGTGGCCCCGAAGCGACTACATTCTCTGACTGGACCGTTATTGGCGCCGAGGGATTGATAAAGGGGCAGGTGTCGATTGACCGCGGCCGTATACAGGCGCAGCTCTACCTGATCGATGTTCAGAAGCAGTCTGTTGTGTTGGCCAAGCAGTATGATGGTGAGTTTAACCAAGCCAAGATGATAGCTCACCGTTTTGCCAATGAGGTGATGAAGTATTACACCGGCATCGCGGGCGTTTTTGGTACCCAGATCTCTTTCTCCTCGCGCGTCGGGAGATTTAAAGAGCTCTTCGTCATGGATATGGACGGCTCAGATATTCGACAACTCACATCCGAAAGGGGGCTTGCGCTCTCATCCGCATGGTCTCCGTCGGGCAATCAACTCGTCTACACCTCATACCGGAATCGCACTCCCGATCTCTTCCTTATCGATGTTGACTCTGGTCATGCTCGTCAGATCACAAGGTCGACCGAGCTGGAGATTGGAGCGCACTTTTTGAACGAGAATCAGATTGTGTTCTCACGAACTGAGGGGAACGAGAGCGATATCGTCGTGATGAATACAGATGGCAGCGGTATGAGGAAGCTGACTCCTCCAAATAGAGCGATTGATGTCTCTCCGGTGCCCTCGCCAGACGGATCGCGCATAGTTTTCTGCTCGAATCGAGGAGGGGGACCTCAGATCTACGTGATGGGAGTGGATGGATCGAGTCCTCAACGGGTAAGCTTCGGTGCGTCTAATTATTGCACGTCTCCGGCGTGGTCTCCGATGGGGGATAAGATCGCTTATGTTTGCAGAGCAGACGGGTCGTTTAATCTCTTTGTGGCGAACCCAGACGGATCAAACGCCGTTCAGTTGACAAGCTCCGGTAGTAATGAAGATCCAGAGTTCTCTCCGGATGGACGCTACTTAACCTTTGCCACAACGGCTTTTGGTGGTGGTTTTAGCGTCGCTATTATGAAAACAGATGGTACAAGCATGAAGCAGGTTACCAAGAGTAGGGGTGGTGATTTTGAGCCTGCATGGGGACCGATGCCCAAGTAGCCCGTGGTCCGAGTTGACCCTGGTCATTGAAAGTATCAGGAAATACAAGTTAACCTGTTGCAATGTTGATAGTTGTCGAGTATCAAGTGGGTACCGATTTGCCGTCTTAGGGCAGACGGATTTAGTTTGAACAACTATACTCCGGTTTGTTGATGTTGCGACGGTAGCGGTGCGGAGAACGCGCCAATTTGCTCCGAAAGGTTGTTTCGGGAGGCAGGACTCGCCCATTACTAGGTGAGCCGTGCCTTTCGGTACGACCGTATTGGAGGTTTTACCGTGGCGCCCCGGAGCTGGAGTCTCTCTGAGTTGGGGGTGTCAACTGAATGAGAGTTCAGGCGGCGTAAATTGTGTAGTAAGCATTTCTGGAGGAAAGGAAGATTATGCGAAGTTTAAAGATGTTTGCGGTATGCCTCTTGGCAGTAGTAGCGACGGGCTGTTCCTGCAGGACCAGCACTTCTGATGGTAACATTGGTACTGCTAACTCGGATGGTCCGCTGAAGGATATCCATTTTGCCTTCGATTCGTACAAGCTTGATGCTACAGCAAAGGCCACATTGGCTTCGAATGCTGAGTGGCTCAAGACCAACGAGGGACACAAGGTTCAGGTAGAGGGTCACTGTGATGAGCGTGGCACTAACGAGTACAACATGGTGCTTGGCGCTAACCGTGCTCGTGCCGCGGCGGATCACCTCCGTTCATTGGGCATCGCGGCTAGCTCGATCAGCACTGTGAGCTATGGTGAGGAGCTTCCGCTCGATCCAGCTCACAATGAAGAGGCTTGGGCGAAGAATCGTCGCGACCACTTCAAGGTTGACTAGTTAGGATCTTGCGGTCGAAGGACCGCAGGATTAAAAAGACCCTGGGGATACGTAGGTATTCTCAGGGTCTTTTCTTTTGGGTCTTCTGTATGCGACGACACGCACTTGCCTTGCTAGTTATTCTTTTTTCATCTGGATGTTCGGTATACGATCTCGGCAAGAAGGTTTCTCGCCTGGAGCGGAGTATGTCGGACCTAAGAGCTCTTCAAGCTGAGCAAACTGAGTCAATAAACTCCCTTGATAGTCAGATTAAGTTGCTCGCTGGGCGGCTTGAAGAGATGGAGTTCTCGCAGAATAAGCGTTTGGGAACGGATCTCAGCGCATTAAAAGATGATCTCTCAGCCTTACGAAAAAGGATCCCGCCTCCCGCGGGTGTGCCAGTCGCTGAGCTTGAGGCCGATGAGGGTTGGGCTAAGGAATTACCGGAGGATACTGGGCGTATATTCCTCGACGCGCTCACCGCTCTCCGAGAGGGGAAGTTTGAGGATGCGGCCCCGCTCCTAAACAACGCCGTAGAGCAGTCGCAGTCGACCGGCAAGGCGGGAGTGGTGCTGTTTTGGCAGGGGGTAGCCTACGATGGTTTGCTCGATAACAAGAGCGCGCTGCGCTCCTACGCCGAGGTGGTAGGAAGGTTTCCGAAGTGTCACCGCGCTGCGGCAAGTCTGTTGCGTCAGGCGGATGTGTTTATTCGCTTAGGGGATAAGAAGACCGCGCAACTCAGCCTTAAAAAGCTTGTTGAAGACTATCCAAAGTCTCCTGAGGCGATTGAGGCCAAGGATAGGCTTAAACTCATGAAGTAGCCCCGCCTGGGGCAGTTGTAGGGTCCTTCGAGCGCCCCTACTTGTTCGACGTCGCGTGGTGTATAAAGGACATATGAACTCAACGCGGCGGGCGGCTTTAGCTCGGTTTCCTCGAATAGTGCCAGACCGTTTTAGAAATGGCGCAGTGACGGTTGGTAATTTTGACGGCGTGCATCTCGGACACGAGCACGTCTTGAGGCGCTTGCGACAGGTCGCTGGGAGTCGTCCAGCGACAGTTGTGTCCTTCTATCCTCATCCTATTCGAGTTCTGCGGCGAGACGCGGGTCTTCTATACATAAGTAGCATTAGAGAGAAAGCGGAGCGGTGCGGGGAGTTGAATGTTGACCTGCTCTATCTCGTCCATTTTACCCGGGTGATATCTGAGATGTCCGCGGTTAGTTTTATTGAAGCGGTCTTCGTTAACGCTCTTGGGATAAAGGATCTCGTGGTTGGTGAGGATGTGGCGATCGGACGTGGGCGTGAGGGAACGCTCGCGTACTTACGAGATGTTTTGCCGAAGTATGGGATCGCGCTTCACGTCGTTCCCAAGTTTATTGTGGGGGGAGGAAAGGCGGGATCGCGACGCATTCGAGAGTTGCTCGAGTTCGGAGATGTGCGTGACGCGGCTCAGTTGATCGGTAAGCCCTTTACTGTGTCGGCGCGCGTGGGGCATGGAGATAAAAGGGGCAGCGCGCTCGGTTTCCCCACAGCAAATATAGCAGTGGGCTCGCGGCTAATTCCAAAGCGTGGTGTATACGTGTGTCGCGTTGAGGTTGCGGGAAAAAACTACGGCGCGGTGGCGAACATAGGTGTGCGCCCTACGTTTCGAGGGACGGGAGAGCGTCTCGAGGTGCATATTCTCGACTTCCCCTGTGAGAGCCTGTATGGCCAACGCATTCACGTCTCATTTTTGTCACGGCTAAGAGATGAGGCTAAGTTTGAATCAGTGGAGCAGCTCAAAACGCAGATATCGATCGACGTAGAGCGAGCGAGGATGGAGCTGGCTCGTGAATAAGACCCCTCGCTCGTTTGTATACGATGGAGAGCCGACCCGACTCGACAAGGCCGTGGTGGATCAGTATGGGGCTCAGTTGTCCGTAAGTCGCTCGCAGATCGAGCGATGGATTGAAGAGGGAGGAGTGAGTGTTAATGGCAGGGTGGTCACACGCTCTAGTCATAAGCTCGCCGCAGGAGATGAGGTTGTCGTATCGTCCGTTTCTGAGGCCAAAAGTGAATTGTCCCCTTATGAGGTTCCACTTGATATCCTTTATGAGGATAACGATCTCATCGTAGTAAATAAGCCATATGGGCTTTCCATGCATCCGGGCGCCGGTAATCGAGAGAAGACTCTTGCAAACGCGATAGTCGCTCACGTGGGGCGCTCCCAGTCGCGGGTGGGAGAGTCTGATCGACCTGGAATCGTTCATCGTCTCGACAAAGACACAACAGGTGTGGTGGTGGTCGCGAAATCTACTTCGGTGCACGCCGCGTTGGCCAAGCAATTCGCGGAGCGGAGTGTGGACCGCTCATATCAGACACTGGTGTTTACGACTCCGCGCGCCAAGCGCGCCGTTCAGATCTCTGATGCCGGTGAAGTTATCGGCGCCATCGGACGACATCCTACTAAACGCACTATGATGGCAGTCATCCCCGGGGGAAAGGCTGCAGTGACGCTGTGGCGGGTAATCGAGCGTTTTGAGTATGGAACGTTGCTTGAGTGCCGATTAAAAACAGGCCGCACCCATCAGATTCGAGTGCATATGAATTCGATCGGCTGTCCAGTGATCGGCGATACGGTGTATGGAGACTTTTCGGGGCTACCGTTACGTTTGCGCGACGCTGCCCACCGTTTTGGTAGACAGGCGCTGCATGCGTATCGGCTGGGTTTCAGTCATCCGATAACAGGAGATAGGCTATTCTTTGATGCTGCTCTGCCAGGCGATTTCAAGGAGCTTCTTCGAGTATTCTCCTCATCCAACCGCCGATGAGGGCTGCGTTTAATGTGGTCTGGGTATGTCGCTGAATATGATTCGCGCATGTTTTATTTTTAAAGAGAGGTCTCTTTTTGTTTAGAGGGGTTAGGGTAGAAATAATGCACGTAAGTGTTTAAGGGGTGTTGACTAAAGGCGCCAACGGGCGCACCCTACGCTTACATCGACCCAGCCGAGCCATAGCCTGGAACATAAAACGACTAGACTCGACTTAAGGCCTGATAAAGAGATTTATTAGCTCTAAAGTTTACTTGTTTAGGAGTTATTATGGCGTCCAAAGAGGCGGCTTATACGCCTGTGCCATCGCGCATTCCTGCGGATGGAATCCAAGGATTCAGAGAAAATTGGAGAGAAGATCTGACAGCGGGATTGCTCGTCTCGCTGATTGCGCTTCCATTGTGCCTCGGAATAGCGATGGCGAGTGGATTCCCAGCCTTTGGCGGTTTGGTGACAGCTATTATCGGAGGTCTTGTGGTTGGACCCCTGTGCGGCTCGAGACTCTCCATTAAAGGCCCGGCGGCGGGACTTATCGCGATCGCAATCGCTTCCGTTGAAACGTTGGGTCAAGGTGATAGTTATGCCGGGTATCGGTATACGCTGGCGGTGCTTGTTGTCGCGGCCCTCATTCAGATCCTCTTCGCTCTCGCAAAACTTGGTCGCTTTGGTGATTTCTTCCCTGCCTCAGTCGTGCATGGAATGTTGACGGCGATCGGTGTGATTATATTCTCCAAACAGATCCATCCACTCTTAGGAGTGAAACCGGTAGCGCGTGATCCAATCCCACTTTTATTGGAGATACCTCATTCGCTGGTGGTCATGAACCCGCGCATCGCGGCGGTGGGAGTACTGAGTGTTTTGATTGTGCTCTTCGCGCCGGTACTGCTTGGACGCGTGGCACGCTACGTTCCTGGGCCACTCTTGGCGGTTCTGATGGGGATCGGAATGTGTCTCTTTTTCGACTTTTCTCACCCTCATAAATACACGTGGTACTCAATAGAGTATTCGCTTGATGATAAGTACCTCGTTAATTTGCCGAGTAATTTTGCCGCGGGAATTACGTTCCCGGATTTTGCCAAGCTGTTTACGACCCAATCTTTGATCTTCGTCGTAATGTTTTCCCTGATCGGCTCGATTGAATCTCTTCTTACAGTGAAGGCTGTAGATACGATCGATCCATTTAAGAGAAAATCTAACCTCAATCGAGATCTTGTGGCCGTTGGCTTCGGCAACTTTCTGGCGGCGTGTGTGGGTGGACTCCCGATGATTTCCGAAGTGGTTCGCTCCTACGCGAACACGAGCTACGGCGCCAGGACTCGTTGGGCCAACGTTACCCACGGTTTGTGCATCTTGGTGTACGCGGTTGTATTAGCTGATTTGATACACTTGGTTCCGGTGGCGGCTCTTGCCGGCGTGTTGTGTGTGACTGGGTATCGGTTGGCGGCTCCGCGGCATTTTAGCGAAACCAAGCATGTGGGGCTGGATCAGCTGATAGTCTTTACAACCACGATTGTAGCTACGCTCTTCACTGATCTGCTTATCGGAGTTTTCATCGGTGTTTTGGCGCAGTATGTGTGCTGCGTTGTGATGGGGTCACCTATTGGCGGGCTGTTCGAGCGCGTAGGTGTGGGTCGGACAGGGTCGGATGGTTCTGTGAGCATGACGCTCCCGCGTACCTGTTATTTCGGTAACGTCATCGGATTTAAGAACGCTGTTGCGGCGGCAGCCGATAAGCCACTGGTGCTGGATTTCCATAACTCCTGCCTTGTGGATCATACGTTTATGAGGGAGCTTAGAGCGATAGAGCTCGAAGCACTGCAGTCGGGACGAGCGGTAGAGATCCGAGGCCTCGAGAGGTTAGTTCCTGTAAGCTCGCACAGTGAAGCTGCTCGTCGTGTTCCCTCCGAACGCCCTATGCACGGAGCGTTCGCTCGTTCCTAACGTATAGGACCTTGTATGTCAGGGGAATCTCTCACAACGGCAGCGCGCGGAGCCGAGTTGGTACGCCACATTCTTGAGCATGTGGCGCACTACCTTCCAACACAGGGGCCCGTAAAGACCTTCGTTCATCACAACACGCTCCATCACTTTGAGAATCACGAGTTTTTTGCCGGTCTCGAGGAGGCAGGTCGGATTTTCGACGCGAATAGGGCGCTGCCCGAGACTCAATACCAGGAGCATTACGGCGTAGGCCGAATAGACCAGAGTGATCTCAATAAAGTGCTTGGTGACTATGGGCTCTGCCACGATGATTGGTTGTGTGGATGTTCGCGACGTAAGTTTGTCCGCTCGCTCCTGCTTGCGGCTCCGGTGCCTCTAACTGCCGAGACGTTACGGTGGCGCCTTTTGGAGCGAGGATACTTGAGGCATTTTCACGAGGATGTTTCGGGGAAAAAGCGCGCCCATATCAAGGAACACGATCGAGCTGTCGCGCCTCAAGTCCTCTCTGAGTGGTTGTCGACATACAGCAAGATAGTTTCAGATTGGCATCAGGAATGGCTCCACGAGATGGTGGACGTAACGGATCTTGAGTGGCGCCACCCAGATCGGTGGAGAGAAACAGAGTCTCTGAAGCTACTTTGGATCGCCTCGATTGAGTTCGCGCATGACGTCTTAGAGAAAAAGAGAGATTTCGGTTCCAATCATAGGGAGTCAAGTCGCCGTTCTGGAATCGAGGAGATGGTAAATCCCTACCTGATTAAGTTTACCAGCTCGTTTCTCGATGCCGGCCTAGCTCATGTTACGGTCGCGGATAGAACGAAGGGGCTGCTGCCGGCATTTCTAGCCCATATGCGCAATGCCTCGTTCGCCCGACCCGCATGGCTGAAAGAGGAACTTACGGAATATCAGGAGCATTCCGCGCTTGAGATTATAGCTGATATCCTGCGGGCCGAGGGTCTGCCGGAACGTGAGTGGGATAGCTACCTGCTCTCGAAGGCCCTGGTCCTCAAGGGATGGGGTGGTTTGGTGAGACAGAGCGAGCGGGGGATCGATGGTATACCAGCTCGAGCTACTTTCGAGGATTTTATAGCGATCCGGCTCATTCTTGAGGATCTCGCGGAGAAATATGTCGATAACCATCCGAAGTACATCGACACTAAATCGGGCGAGGGGGTATTCGAGTTGACTCAGCCAGGCTTGGCTGATCTGGCGGATCAAGCTACCCGGATTCGAACGACAGCGTATCACCTGTTTCACGCTTTCCAGCTGCTGCCAGCGGCGGGCAGCGAGTTGCTCGGGCTTTCAGCTGAAGTGAAGTCTGAGATCGTCGACATTATCTGTCGTTTTGACACTCCGGAGAGACTTCAAGTTTGGCATCGCGCCTACGAGTGGAACCTTTACTCGCGAACCGCGGTAGCGATAACGAGTCTCAATAGCGAGAAGCGCTCTCCAGAGTCGAGAACTCCGGTGTGCCAGGTGGTGTGTTGTATCGATGATCGAGAAGAATCGTTCCGTCGATATCTTGAGGAGCGCAACCCGGATTACGAAACCTTCGGAACGGCGGGATTCTTTGGAGTTGACGCTGAGTTCCATAGTCTCTATGAGAGGCCAGCCCCGTATTGCCCAGTAAACGTCATTCCAACTCATCATGTTGAGGTTCGAGCGCGGCAGGGAGCTGAGGAGCGTCTCATGGGCCTACAAAAGGCCAAAACCCTACAGTCTGACGTGGAGATGTTCATCGAGACCAAGTCGCGCTCTCTGGTGCGTGGATGGTTGTTGGCGCTCGGTGGCATCGCAGCTCTGATTCCTCTTTCTCTCTCGACACTGGCGCCCCGCTGGATGCACAGGTTTAGGATGTATTTAACGCGATCTCTGATTAATCCCTCTGACGAGAGCGCGATTGTATTTGCGGATGAGGAGGGCGAGACAGGAGAGGGAAGATTTACTCTTGATGAGATGGCTCACCGGGTTAAGACCCTCCTTGTCTCGACTGGATTATCCAAAAAGCTTGCTCCCCTCGTGGTTGTGATGGGGCACGGCTCGTTCAGCACCAATAACCCGTATCGGTC
>JAFMIS010000174.1 GCA_017853915.1 bacterium | reverse complement strand
GCGGCAAAGCTCGCCGATCTCGGATTCTATCCTCGTCGTGTTACGGGCCAGGATCTGATCAATATATTGTATCCGATATTGAATCGTCGCAGCGTTAAGCCGGGCAAGTACCGACGAGGACGGACAACCGCCATACCAGTTCCTGATTACGATCCACAGGATCTTTTAGCGAATCAGCTCTCGGAAACGGGAGTGGAACATCCAAGAGATGGCATCATCAAGAAGGATGGTCGGGTATTCCGATCGGTGTCGATGGTGAAACCACCAAAGACCTGTATGCCCCTGATGATCGCCCCACTCCAGTCCTCGCCATACGAGAATATTCTGAGCATCACGTTTTCAAAGGATCCCAAGGAGGTTCAGCTTGAACGGCTCGATAAGCTCGATGGTACCCTTGGTATGCGCGAACGAGGCTGGGCTGGTCGGTCGAACCAGAAGGTGCTGCATCAGATCAGCGCGATACGACACGCGCGCCAAGAGTTGTATAACGCCCGCGAGCAGATTGTAGACGTGGGGGTTCATCAGACCTTTATATGTCAAACAGAGGATGAGGCGATTCGTGCCACGTCTGAGGCGGTCGCGGCTTTCCCGCAGCTGAACGGCGCGCGCGGAATGGTGCACGAGATCTCCGACATGGCTGTGCTTATCAACTCCCTCCCTGGCGCGTATGATCCGGCTACCGATGGCGCTGGCTGGACCAATGTTATTCAGTCGTCTCGCGCGGTACGAATGTTCCCGCTATGGGGTAACTGGCGGGGAAGCAGCGGCAGTCAGATCCTTTTGCCGAGCCTCTGGAATCGCGAACTGGTTGGCTTTGACCTGTATGACTCGAATATCGCCCCAAACGTGTTAATCAGTGGAGTGTCGGGAGCCGGAAAAAGCTATTTGATGTGCTTTCTGATCACGATGCTCAATCGTGGGCACTACGCGACTCTGTCAGATGGTCGGGTGATTGAGAGAAATCCGATCACATTCATCTTTGATAAAGGTATGACGGGGCAGCCGTGCGGATTCGAGAAGATCGCTCGTCTATTTGGTGGCCGTGTGTATGAAGCCACTCCATCGCGCGCGCCTTCAATGAATTTTCTGGCGCGACTTGGTGAGATAGCTCCTGACTCTCGTAGTGATGACTACAAAGACCTGCTCGATATGTGCGCCGATGTTATCTGTGACATGGCAACGGATGGAAACAATATCCCCGACAGATTGGAGCGTGGAAGTGTAACTGACTCACTGACCGAGGCGCACCGTATTTACCGCAACGGTCCGAGGAGACGTGAGTTCATCCTGAGCGATGTTGTGTCGGTATTGCGCGCGCCCCGTCGTGTTGACGAGACCGATGACTCTGCTCGGCGTCGTCAACGTATCGCTCTGTTGATCGCGGATTATTACGGTGAGGGCACCTACGCGCGCTTCTTTGACCGGCCGGGGTCCTTGAAACTTAAGGAACGGTTCATCGTATTCGATCTTAAGGCGCTCAGTCGAAACCCGGATCTCCAGAGAGTGTTTCTCAAGATCGCGATGGTATGGGCGGATACAGTGATGAACGATCCACGTGAGCTTGATACTCGCAAGGTCTTGGTTTTTGACGAGGCGCATGAGCTGATCGGAAAAACACAGGCTGGAACGATCGAGACGGCTTTCCGACTGTATCGTAAACGCAAAGGTATCGTGATCGCCGCGTCGCAATCCGGTGAGGACTTCTACGTTGGATCGGGTGGCCAGGCTATCGTGCAGAACAGCGCCCATAAGATATTCCTGCGGCAGGATCCGAATAAGTTTCACCTCACCGCCCAGGCCTTCAACCTGACACCTCAACAGGCCGACGTGATAATGCGACTGAGGACGGTCAAGGGAGTTGAATCGCAATTCTACCTCCTCTCTGACATTGGCGAGGGTGCCCTCGTTCTACCGGTCGAGCCCGCATTCTACTGGGTGAGCACAAACAATGGAGATGATAATCAGCTCTTTACCGACGCCTTGGGTCGCAACAGTGATGATTTCAGCAAGGCGCTCGAGGAGGTCGTCTCAGTTGCTCCGTATGGAGCTCGGGAACTTCAGGAGCGTATGATGGGTGGCATGTCCGAGGAGGATCCTAATGGCGGTGGCGTCGGAGGAGCGTTGAACTCGATGCTCGACTCTGGGTTCCGGGACTCAGGGCTTTAAGGAGAAAAGGTATATGAACACTTCGCGTGTAGTGGTTATCATGGGATTGATGGGGCTTGTAGGGGCACATGCCTCCGGCTGTAGCTCGCGGGCGCCCGTTGAAAGTTCTCCTCCTACCGTGGTTGAATATCGGGTAAAAGAGCCCCCCGGAGTTGTTGAGTATATTTGGGAAGAGCCGATGGTTGACGTTGTTGATGTTCCGCCAGGGTTGGATCCTGAGGGGCACTACTATCGACCGGGGCATCAGGAGGTCACTGAGATCCGGCAGGGACGGTGGCAGTACTACAAGAAGCCCAATCGCTAATCTAATGAGCTTGGAAGCATGAGCCTGATAAGTCTGAGAAATTTTACCTCTCCTCTTAGAAGTAGGTTTCAGATCGGGGTCTTGGTCGTTTTGGCTTTAATGGTGGCGGCGGTTCGATACGGCTCGCGCACAGAGGGCGGGGGCGCGGCGACGCCATCACGATTTGAAGAAGAGGCCCAGAACCGTGAGATAGAGAGCTTCTTACGCGATTCAGAGAGTCGTGCGCGTGACTATCGACAACAAAAACAGCCCTCCCAACCCAAGGTCGATGAGCTTGAAGAGTTGGCCAATGGAGCGTTTGAGCGCAATCGCAAGCGTGAGGCTGATTCGAGGGACAAGGCGGGTAAATTCGATGATATACGCAAGTCTCTTGGGTTAGAGTAAGAATGAGCGCAGCCACTGCTTCTTTTTGCTGATTCAGACGCAACTCTCCGATAAATACCGGTTAAAAAAGCGGTCAATTCAAGGATATACGCAGGTCTCTTGGGTTAGAGTAAGAATGAGCGCAGCCACTGCTTCTTTTTGCTGATTTGGACGCAACCTCTCGTGAAGCCACTCCCCAATTGATAGGGGGCGAAAAAGCTGTTAATTCAAGGACATATGCAGGTCTCTTGGTGTGGAGTAAGGATTTTTCGCAGCAGCTGCCTCTTTTTGCTGATTTAGACGCAACCTTCTGAAGCAACTCCCCCATAACCTCTGATTAGAGAATAGGAACTCATGAGGTTTTGGGCTCGCGCGCAGTTATATGCAGTTGAAAATACTTACTAAATATCTAGCCGGCGTTATGCGAGGAATTCCTCTCGCGGTGTGTTTTCTGGCCCTGCCGCAGCACCCTGCCCTGGCCCAATCGCAGCCCATCATCGAAGAGAATGATTACCCCGAAGCAAACGAACCAGCCTATGGCGAGAAGTTTAAGGAGGCCGAACAGGCTCTTTTAGAGGGTCTGTCACGTCGTCCCGATGAAGACGGCGCTGAACCTCTGCTGCGAAATGCGTCTGTGGTGAAGCCGGTCGCTCCCAAGACACAAACAACTGATGGTGTCGTGATCGTTCGCAAGAAGGGCGCGTCTCCGATGGTTCAAGAACAGGGCTCCGATGCTGAGGCGTCGGTTAAAGGTGTTTCGCTTCAGAACGCTCCGCGTGTAATACCTCGGGAGTCTGGAGCAGTGGGCGTTCTACAAAAGAAGCTTACAGCTAGCGAGAAGAGAGCCCAGGATCTTGAGAGACAGCTGAGCGAAGCAAAGAGTCAGTTGTATGCGGCTGAGATAGAGATCAACCGGCTCTCTGGATTGGTAAGTCCATCCTCTCGAGCGCGACTTAATTCGAATGCTATTCCCGCCACTCGATCGCCAGCGCAGGAATCCGAGGCGTTACGCCGTGTATCACCAAAGAATCTCGATGATGTTGTGGCCCCCGCCCCTAACGCGGATCTTCAGGTGGCAACTGTAACGGTTGATAAAGCGGATCTCCGGCTTGGGCCGGGCAAGAATCATTCAGCGCTTATGCCGGTGCGTCGAGGCTCTCGGTTAATGGTAGAAGTTCGACAAGGCGAGTGGTATCGCGTCTACGCGCCAAACGGTCAACGCGCCTGGATTCATTCATCGCTTGTCCGGTTCGGCGAGGGCTCGGCTTCGCTTAATGATGGCAGTTCAGTTCGCATTAAGGGTTTTAATGCGGATGCGGAGCAGGAGCAATTTCGTAAGCTCGGCTCGATTACTGCTGGAGAGTAACCTATGCGGAGATTCGCCCTCTCATTCCTGTGCGCGGTGACGTTGGGAGTGGTGCTACACGCGCGTCCGACTCTTGCTATGCCAACCCAAATCACGATGGTGTACCCCGTCTTAGGGCCACAGAAATCGAGTGATTATGGATTGCGTCGACATCCTATAAAAAAGATGAAACAGCATCACGAGGGGATCGATCTCGCCGCTCCGCACGGAGCTCAGATCCGTTCGATTGCCGATGGTCAGGTGATCTATTCCGATCCCCACGGTGGCTACGGCAAGATGGTAGTAGTTCGACACGCCTCTGGACTTACGAGCCATTATGGACACTGCGAGACATTGCGAGTTTCGATCGGCGCACGGGTCAAGGCTGGGGATGTTTTGGGCACGGTAGGTAGCACCGGCCTCTCAACGGGGCCGCATCTTCATTTTGAGATTAGGATTAATGGCAAGGCCACCGACCCCGAGCGCTATCTCCCAGGATTAGATTCTCCATCTCAGGGCTAACCCGTATTTTTCACGAAGCTCGCTGCGCTCCGGAATTTGCAAGTGCATGCTCGCCCAAATATTGCACTCTCGTGCAAAATTCGGGCTACTCACCCGGCCACGTCTCCCTGTGTTCATCCGGCTGATATAGCAGATGTGCCCGCAGCAATACGCTCTGCCAGGCGATAGGTTATGACTCGAAGTAAACAGTGTCATATGGCGCAGTTGGGGCGTAATATGTTGATAACACAACCTAATCTCACCTACCGGAAAAACGTCATTGCCTAAGTCACACCGCCCCATCATTGTGACATAACATTTGTATAAAACTGGGGCGCTGAAATATGCGCCGATTGATACGTAACGTAAAACAAAAAAATAATTAGTAGAGAAAAAGTATGACAACGAAGATTCGTTCAATTATCACTAAGGCGCGTGAGGCTTCCCTCGATGTTGCTCGTCGTGTGGCTGTAGCTTCCACGACTCCAACTGAGAAGCAGGCTCAGATGATCCTGTTAACGGCTGGTATCGTAGCGTTAGGCATCGGCCTCTCGCACGAGGTTTTCGCCAACGGATTCGGAGCTCAGGGTGGTTACACGGGATACGATGACCGCCGAATCGCGAATGCGGTTCAGACTATCATGACGTTCCTTGAGGGTAGCTTGGGAGCGTTGGTGATGGCAGCTTCGGGAATCGGAGCGATCATGAGTGCCGCGTTCGGTAACTACAAGATGGCGTTGAGCTGTATGGTAGTTTCCGTAGGAGCGTTCATCCTCCGCAGTATGATGAATACCTTCTTCAATATCCAAAGTATTCAGGAGCAAGGTAGCACCAACTAAGAGCAACGGTATACGTGGCTCGATAAGCGCTGGGGGAAACCCCGGCGCTTTTTTTTTCGATAAAGTGCATTTCTTGGAGGGCGCCCGGGTCGGGCGCCTAAATGTCGCCAATCACCCTCAACATTCTTGGTTTGCGTTATACCCGGCGGCCGGACCGGCCGCCCTCCAAAGGGGCATCGTTTGTTGGGTGGCCCTGATTGATGATCGCAATTAATTGGAGGGCGCCCGGGTCGGGCGC
>JAFMIS010000173.1 GCA_017853915.1 bacterium | reverse complement strand
TATTCTGAAGCATCCGGTCCAGGTTGGAGAGTTATTTATAAGAAAAGCTGGGAGATATCTTTTCGGATCGTTTAATGGGTACTTTTGGCCGTTTGATGGTTTGGTTGAAAAAATAGCCCATGACACATCAAGGCGTGGGAAGATGGAGGCCCTCTTCTGGCCAGCCCTGCACACAGTTGTGGTTGTCGCTGCCTTGATAGCCTTTCTGGGTAGAAGTTGCCCGCCAATGATGAGGCTCTATGTCGGTGTTGTAGCCCTCTACTTTGTAGCTTTACATATGGTGACCTTCCCTATTCCGCGAATGTTTCTGCCATTATTTCCATATATGTTAGTTCTTGGTGTGGTTGGGGTTTGCAATCGGAAAGAGGGGTACAAAGCTAAGGTTCTGTTTAGTGTCACCGCACCACTCCTGTTTGCTTTTGTTTCCGCTCCTCGCCATCGCTTATATCCCACTGAAGTGAGCGAGGCCTATATTTCTCTTTTTGAAACTCGGAACGTTGGTGCTCTTGTCGAGAGAAATGGAATTCAAGCAGAGGGCTCCTTCAGGGTGGTCGGTGCTGATCCGTATGAAGTTTATAGGTTTGATCGGATTCCCCTCGTCCGGACTCAGGTGGTATCATTTGGACTGGGCGTTCAATGTCCTGACAGTAGAGAGCGCAAAGGCCAAGGCCAAATATTCTGGGCGGTAAATGGAGAGACTTTCGATGAAGCTCGAAGCACCGTTTTTCCGCTGCGAAGTATCGATGGAGTTCACGTGGTACGGCCAGCGTTGTCTCCGGCGTGGAATGGCGCGTTGAACTTTCTTCGGGTAGACCTGCCGCCGGAGTTCCTGGGCTGCGGGGTTATGTTAGATGAAGTTCAAGTTCTCGATTAAGAAAATTTATCCCGCTTCTGGTCTCGATCTCCTCCCTCTTCGTATTCCGCATATGGGCACGGACGCACGGAGTTGAATGCGACTGGTGTATGGAAGCAGGCTCGGTGGAAGTTCCAAGGACGGAATTTACCCCTATCCGTGATGTATCGGGAGTCCTGAGATGAGTAAGCTCTTGGTTCCAGAAACAGCCAAAATACTCACAAGGTGTGCCAGGATAACCCCATGAACTAGCTACCAAGACTAGGGTCTGCCGATGTTATACGCCGTCGCGTTGCAGATCGTCCTACGTCGAAGCCTCTAGTCAAGGCGAGCGCAGCCTTAGTGCTGAGCCACGAATCTGCGTAGCGCCTTGCTCACAACTATGTGCTCCTACTGGCTCTTTATTTTTCCCCTCTTGGCTTTCCCCACCATTTTTTTAGCTGATTTCGGCGTCGGACTAGCAGCCCGCGTCGCTACAGGCATGGGGGTAGGGGTCGCTGAGATCGCGGGTGTTGGTGTGGCGGCTGGTGCCGCTGCCTCGGGGGCTGGTGTCTGCGACTTGACGAAGGTGACGCGTACGTTGCCCTCGGCCTGGCTTCTGTTCTCATTGAGAAAGACTTTGATTTTATCAGCGATGAGGATGCTCTCTCCCTGTTGTAGTTGCGGGTTGTCCGTGAGGGTGATGATCGCCGCGACAGCGTCGTAGGACGCCAATTGGCTGGTGGCTTTGATGTCCTGTTTGGTGATAACGACGTCCCCACGAGCAATAATCTTCTGGATCTGATTCTGTTCGTTGTAGCTACCGTCGATCGTCTTTGAGGTTAACGTCATCTCTCCTTGAGTAACCTTAACATTGCCCTGGTAGGTAAAGACTCGAGTCTTCGCATTTAAGGAGAGCGTGTCAGAGGTAATGTGGGTCGGAAGCTTCCCAAGATCTTTGGTGTCAGTGTCGCCCAGGAAGCCCTTGGTGTTCAGGGCTCCCAGCGACGACCCACCCGTAGTCTCCTGGCTCCACGCAGGAGAGGTGAGGGTGATACATGAAAGGATAGAGAAGAGTATGCGGAGGGGTTGCTTCATACGCTTTATTTCGTCCTAGGTTTAATGATCGTGTGTACTCCGTCTCGGATGGTGATCTCTTGGGGTTCGACAAGCGCCACACTCGAGTTTCCTTGTACGTTAAACATGGGCCCATCGAGCTCCATGGGCACTGGAATCTCGACCCGGCCGGTAGTTTTATCGTAGCTCGCGCGGGAGGTTTTTATGGTTGTATTTCCCTTGTAGGTCACGACAACGTTGTCGAAGAGATCGGCCTTCGATAGATCGGTTCCAGCCAACGAGATATCGGCTCGATCGGCGGTGAGGTGAATGATGTCGCCATTATCTCTGATAACGGTTAAGTCAGGAGAATCAACGTGAGCCTTGTTCGAAGCGGCGTCATAGACCCCCTTTTTACCAAAAATCTCCCACACAATTTTCCCATCTCGCACCAGGCTTCGATGAAACTGGTTAAGAACGAAGCCGACCCCCGCCGCTGGAGTCTCTTGATTCTGAGGGGCGCTAGTCGGAGCGAGGTCTGGCGCGCCTTCGATTGCCTCTTTTGAAAGAGAGGCGTCTTGCGTCGGAATGCGAGCTTGATTTCTCTGATAAATAATAGCTCCGCTCACGAGGAAAAATGACCCTAGGAGCCCGAGCCCCAACCACATACTTTGTTTGCGGGTCAATATCAGTGGCACACGTCCTCGTCTGGGGAATTTGAATCTCGTTTCGGAAGTATCGGTTTCGTTTAAGAGATAGTTGCTCGAATCTCACACAAAAGACGCGCCAGAGACCCCAGCTGCTCTAGAGGTAGCATGCATGGGCCATCTGATGGCGCGTTATCTGGATCGTTGTGGCACTCGATAAAAACTCCGTCGACTCCTACCGCAACCGCTGCTCGTGAGAGGGCCTGTACGTATTTGCGAGACCCGCCGGAGCTGCCAGTCCCACCACCAAGTTGTTGAACGCTGTGGGTTGCGTCGAATACAACCGGATAGCCAGTTTCCCTCATAATCAAAAGATTGCGAGGATCCATAATTAGATCTCGATAGCCAAACGATGTGCCTCGCTCGCACAGAAGGATCTTATTATTTCCGGTCGAAGCGATCTTTTCAGCTACAAATTGCATGTCAGCAGGGTGAAGGAACTGACCCTTTTTTACGTGGATAGTTTTACCAGTGGCGCCAGCCGCTAGGAGGAGGTCGGTTTGACGACAGAGAAAAGCTGGGATCTGTAACACGTCGATGGTCGCGCCGACCACTTTAGCTTGCTCTTCGGTATGCACGTCCGTAAGAACTGGTACTCCTAGTTTTGCTCTGACCGTTTCTAGGATCGTGATACCCTCATCGATACCGATCCCACGAGCGCCTTTAATGCTGGTGCGATTTGCCTTATCAAAAGAGGACTTAAATACGAGCGAGATTGGCAGGTCC
Organism: bacterium; assembly: GCA_017853915.1. Taxonomy (GTDB): domain Bacteria; phylum Bdellovibrionota_C; class UBA2361; order UBA2361; family OMII01; genus OMII01. The sequence continues at coordinate 2,448 of JAFMIS010000173.1, read as the reverse complement.
TTCGTGGCCTTTTGGATCGCGTCTCCCACCATAAGGCAGTGCTCAAGGGATTCGATCTGGCACGGTCCCGCGATCAGAAGGAGCTTCTGGCCGTCACCAACTTTTACTTGCGGCGATATCTCAACGATCACGATTGGTTCCCTACCGTCGCGTCCGCGTTCTGAGACGATGCTCGAGTTGAGCGACCACCTTTGGAGCCGTTTGTTGAGACCTTTTCAACTCGGTTTGATGGTGACGTGGTCTGAGCCTTGTGAGCTTTCGCCGCCGCTACGAACGAGGTGAAGAGTGGGTGTGGGGTCTTCGGGGTTGATTGGAACTCTGGGTGGAACTGAACGCCGATAAACCACGGGTGATCCTTGAGCTCTCCGATCTCGACGAGGAAGTTGTCTGGGGAGGTTCCCGAGAAAACGAAACCGGCGTCTTCCAGAGTGGTTCGGAAAGCGTTGTTTACCTCAAAGCGGTGACGATGGCGTTCGCTGATCTGAGCTTTGCCGTAGATCTTCCTCGCCTTTGTGCCGTCTTTGAGAGCGCACGGGTATGCCCCCAAACGCATCGAGCCACCCTTCTGATTGACGCTCTTTTGGCTCTCCATGATATCGATAACCGTACACGGAGAGGTTGGACAAAATTCAGCGCTTGTAGCCTCTGGTAGTTTGGCGACGTTACGAGCGTATTCAATCGTAGCGATCTGAAGCCCAAGACAGATTCCAAAGTAGGGGATCTTGTTCTCTCTGGCGAAGCGCGCGGTGGCAATCTTGCCCTCGCTGCCGCGAACGCCGAAGCCCCCCGGGATAAGGATGGCGTCCGTCATCTGGCCGTTGTTCGCTTTGCGAATAGCTGACTCGACGTCGGATTTCTCAATCTCTTCGCTATCGACATACACGATCGAGACCTTGCAGTCGTTGGCCACGCCGCTGTGAATGAGGGCCTCGCTTAAGCTCTTGTAGCTCTCTGTCAGGTCGACATACTTTCCAACCATGGCGATCGTTACTGAGGGGCGGTCCGCGCTTGTGACCGATCGGGCGATCTTCTCCCAGGGGTCTAGCTTTGGAGCCCCTGTCCACATGTGGAGCAGTTCAACGATGCGTTGATCGAGCCCCTCTTTGTGCAGCACCAGGGGTAATTCATAGATCGTTTTTACATCGGGAGCGTTAATGACGCAGTTCGGGCTGACGTTGCAGAAGAGGCTGATCTTGTTCTTGAGCTTCTCGTCGAGGGGTTGATCCGAGCGGCAGATGATGATGTTTGGGACGATTCCGTACCCCGTAATCTCTTTTACCGAGTGTTGCGTAGGCTTCGTCTTGTATTCGTGCGCGGTGGAGATGTGGGGCACGAGGGTGACGTGAATGTAGAGGGTATTCTGAGCCCCAACGTCGGCTCTCATTTGACGAATCGCCTCTAGAAACGGGAGGCTCTCGATATCACCTACCGTGCCACCGACTTCAACAAGGCACACATCGAAGCCCTCAGCGGCCAATTTAACGCGGCGCTTAATCTCATCCGTGATGTGAGGGATAACCTGAACTGTCCCTCCCAGGTAATCTCCACGGCGCTCGTTAGCGATCACGGTTTCGTACACCTTGCCTGAGGTGAAGTTGTTGAGCTTGGACATCTTGGTGCCCATGAAACGCTCATAGTGACCGAGATCGAGATCTGTCTCAGCGCCATCATCTGTTACGAACACCTCACCGTGTTGGAACGGACTCATCGTTCCCGGATCCACATTAATATATGGATCGAGCTTTACCGCGGTTGCTTTGAGGCCGCGTGCCTCTAAAAGCGCGCCGATACACGCTGTGGTGAGTCCCTTTCCGATTGATGAGACTACTCCGCCGGTTATAAAAATGAATTTTGTTGAGCGAGATTCCATAGCTTTGGTGAGGCTCCTTGAGATGTATCGGTACAGTTATTCAGTATCCTCTTTATTGGCGTTCAAGACAATGAAGGAAGGGGAGGATAAAAGCCAAATAGTTACATATGGATAGGGGGCCTATGACGAGGCCACAGGGGGCTTTTCTGGTGCTGCGTTGAAGGCGGCGACGCGCGCTTGTGAATCAAGTTTTAGCGTCGCTTGTAAATTGAGAAGGCGTCTTCAAGATAAATCCGCTCGAAGCAGTCAAGCCTCGTTCTTCGGGGCTGCTGCGCGAATAAGACATATGTAACGCCCGCCGCTTTAAGCCCCGCATCACACGGGTCGACTGTCACTTGCCAGGAATCAGTCGTGAGCAATCGAAAGTTTGGCGCTACTCCCCGATCGCCCTCGGCAAAAACGATGTGAGCATATCGATTGTAGATTGAAGTCTGCTGGCCAGAGGGGTCGAGCCCTTTAATTAATGAGAAGGGTGGGAGGTATTGATATCCATTCAGTACTTTTCTTCCGGTCGCCTTCACAAGCTGTGTCTCGATAGTGGAGCCGAATACTACCCAACGACCTTTTTTCCCCGCGTC
>JAFMIS010000172.1 GCA_017853915.1 bacterium | reverse complement strand
GGTTGAACGCGGCCTGAAGCGCTTGCACTCCTCCGGCGCATCCCATTCCGATATTACACGCCAATATGTGCGAAATTCCGAGACGCGACGCAACAAGCGGAGCCAGGGAGGGAATGAGATAGTCAGTGGTAGGGTTACATGTAGAGAAAATACCCGTAACCGCACCCAGAGGAACTCCGGCGTCAGCAAGGGCATCTTGGCATGCATCCGCCGCGAGACCTACAAGATCTTCATCATCAGAGATTTTGTGGAGCTTGGAGACCCCCGAAAGGGATTCTACGGTACCCGGCTCACGGCCGAAGAGAACCTCAAGCTCTCGGGCCTCCAAGACTGTCGACCCCAAACGGTGGGCCAGCCCAGCTACTTTAACAGACATGACAACTCCAAAAAGCGAAGTCGAGAGCTTATACCAAACTTTGGCAGGAGGACACGAGCCTAACAAAAAAAAGGTAACCCATTGATGCCAGGCACCTGATTCCCACCTGGAGCCCGATATTTTAGCCTAAAAACGACCGCTGAAGCACTATGCCGCCTAATCGGCCCACACCACCGGGTGTTCCTTTAGTTTCCTAACACCAGCACTACTGGTAGATTCGAAAGCGCCTAGTAAAGAGCCCTCTTTGTGAAATCCAAGGTATCGTACGTAACATGTGGATTAGCACTCGCGCTGTGTAGCCTCACTGCGTCGGTCAGCGCCCAGACAGCGCCACCTCTAGTATCTCCACCCCGCCATCTGCCTCAACAGAGATCTCTGCTGGCAAAGGAATCACAGTCGGAGGCCCTTATCGTTGAGCACGAACAGCCCTCTATCCTTGCCTCGCTGACTCAAACGGTCGGCCCATCTGCTCTCGAGAACCTTAACCCACGGGCTCACGCAAGCCGTCGCGCGCTGACTCGCCAACAGATTGAGCAACAGCAACGACACATCGACGCGGAGCAACGCTCCTTTCTTACACGAATGAGAGGCACTGGACCTGGCGGGCTCAATCTCCCCTCTCTCAAGGCATCCGCTGTGCGAAATGTCCTTAACGCCACGATCATCGAACAAGCCACTCCAGGACTGTTTGAACAGCTCAAAGCGCTTGGATACAAGGTAACCAAGAGTCAGTTGGTTTCAGCTCGCTTATCTCAGAGCACTGTCCAAATTGGGGCGACTAACGTCTGGAATCAGCTTACTGACACTCAAGGACACCCAATTACAGGAAGAGGTGTACGCGTAGGGATTATTGATACTGGCATCGACTACACTCATCCGGATCTTGGGGCATGCTCATCACAACAGGTTATTTCCGGTGCCTGCGCGAAGGTAGCGGGCGGTTATGACTGGGTTAACGATGACAGCGATCCAATGGATGAGAACCTGCACGGCACTCATGTAGCGAGCATCGTCGCCGGCAATGGTACCGTGAAGGGAGTGGCACCAGACGCGACCCTTTTTGCGCTCCGTGTTTTAGGAGCTGATGGTGGAGGGCGCTCAATAGATGTCATTCGGGCGATTGAGTGGTCAACGGATCCAAACGGTGATGGCGACCTCTCCGACCACCTTGATGTGATCAACTTAAGCCTGGGCGCAGCAGGTGGAGACGCGGACTCCCCCGACTCGCTCGCCGCCGATGCGGCAGCGAACGCTGGTGTTGTCGTTGTGGTCGCGGCGGGTAACTCTGGCCCAGACGCCGGCTCGATCGGTTCCCCCGGCGCCGCTCGTAAAGCGATCACTGTGGGGGCCTCCGATCGTGATGACGCCATCGCTGACTTCAGCTCTCGCGGCCCCGTCATGGCAGGAGCTGAGACGATAAGCAAACCCGATGTAGTGGCCCCGGGCGTGGGGATCTGCGCCGCCAAGTTACAATCGAGCGCGGCTCCAACATGCCAAGACTCACTTCACGTTGCGCTCTCAGGAACCTCGATGGCGACCCCTCATGTGAGCGGGCTCGCCGCCCTCATGAAGCAGGCTAGTCCGAGCATGTCTCCGGCCGCCGTGAAATCGATCCTTCGTCACACCGCGATCCAGCTGCGACAGTCAGATGGGACATTTGTTGATCTCTATGCGCAAGGGGCCGGACGAATAGACGCCTTCGCGGCTGTTACCTTCGCGCTCAGTGGCGACACCCCTCCAACGCTTGAGATCGCAACCGCCGGAGAGGTGTACCTGCCGAGCACTCCAATTATCGGCACCGCTACGGCCTCCAATTTTATCGAATATAAACTTTTCTACCGAGCCAAAGGGTCGGAGATCGAGACTCAGATCGGAGGTTCAAGCACCCCCGTCGTAAACGGTCAGTTGGGAGTTTTGCCAGTTGAGGAGCTGCCGAGCGGTCAGTACATACTTCGTCTTGAGCTCCGAACTAACGACAAGACTATACAACACTCCGCCTCCGTAACCGTACGTCACGTCGCGATTCTGGACCCCGTAGCACCAATTGACGCCTCGACTGGTCACCGAGCACTGCACGGCGCTCGCGATACGATCTCGATTCAGGGTCGCGCCAACGGAGCCGGATTTGAGCGGCTGTCCTTAGATCTTTGTTGGGAATTCTCTGATTCCTCGGGCTGCGCTCCAGAGGCTATTACCCTCACCTCACCATCAACGACCCCGAGCGCTGGTGGACAGCTCGGAACTATCGAGATCGCCGCTCTCCCTCTCATGCGACGGGGATTGTACTCAGTCACGTTGACCGCATATTACTCAAACCGTGCCGCTGAGAGCGTCACCAGACAATTCTATCTTGATCCGTTCCTTGTGCGCGGATTCGCTCCGCCGCTCGTGTGTGATGGTGGCGTTCCCTGCACGGATATTGGCGCCCAGCCGATAGCGGCTGACGTTAATGGCGATGGCGCGGCTGAGGTGATCTACACCCTTTCTCGCCAGATACATGTCGTAGACAAGACCGGCAACGATCTCCCAGGCTGGCCCCAAACCACCGACCAGACTCTTCTTACCGCTCCATCGTTAGGAGACCTTGATGGAGACGGAGATCTGGAGATCGTTGTCCAGGGATATGACATCCGGAGTCCGACAGATGTTCTCGCCTCAGTGTACGCGTTCCAAAGCGACGGAACGCATGTCGCTGGATGGCCGTATCGCTTCACTGGTGCTCTTTCGGACCTGCAGAGATACTTGGGCGATTTTATAACGGTAGCTGATATCGATAATGATGGTTTCGGCGAGGTGCTCCTGAGTCCGATTGAGGTGCTTGATCATACCGGATCAAAGCTGCCGTGGTGGCCAACATCAATTCCCTCTCTACCGATCTCGAAGTACCGGATGTTTGGTGGATTTTCGGTAGACGACTTTGACGGTGATGGCACCAAGGAGGTTGTGTGGACAGCGACGGATTGGGCACTGTGGGGTCTCGACGGATCCGAGCAAAGCGTTCTAGTCGTGCAGAACGGCGCGACCGGTGGCGTAGTCGCTCAGACACAGATACCAGGGCTGATTCCCGCTGGACCCGTTATCGCGGATGTTGATGGTAATGGCACTAAAGAGATTATTACCTTTTATCGCTCTAATGTATCGGGGCGGAGCTATATCCGCGCTCACTCTGGGGATTGCTCGGTCCTACCTGGCTGGCCAGTTAGCATCTCAAATAGCATCCTTGGAGATGTCGCATTTTCCGCGTTTATGGTAGCCGCTGACCTCGATAGAGATTCACGTGATGAGATCATCTTCCATTCTGATGTGGACACCTCAGTGGTTCGATACCGGAACGGAGCGCCAACAATCGAACAGCCCAGCGACTTCCGACTCTCAGGGTTTGGTTCACTCATCGCCGCCAACATCGACACAGACCCTCTCCCAGAGGTACTCTTCGTGTCGCGCTACTATCCGCAGGCGTATCGACTTCCGGATGGCGGTGTTGATCCGCGCAGAGGTTTGGTAAGCATAATGGCTCTCGATGAGAACCTCTCTCTCGAGCAAGGATTTCCAATCCTCGCCCCCGAATCCTCCGGCTATTTCTACCCCTTGAGCGCGGCTGATATCGACGGCGACTCCGAGCAGGAGATTCTCTATCCGACCCTCGGGGAGCTTTACGCCTTTAAAACCGGTGGATGCGCTAATCACTACGAGGCCTGGGCATTTGACCGCGGGCCCCTTACTCGAACAGCTAAGGCGGCTCACCCCCCAATGTGTCACTCTGGGTCGCGAATATTCGAGCAGTGTTCGATCCATTCTGACCTTGATTTCGTCGATGATTGTCAGGACTTGTGTCCGACCACCAGCCGAATATTTCCTCATCCTGTGTGCGGATGCGTCCTTGGTGGAGATGACGCCGACGGTGATGGAGTACTTACCTGCCTTGATCAGTGCCCCGACAGCCCCCTTAAGAGCAAGCCCGGGACGTGCGGATGCCTGATCGAAGATCAGGACGCGAATCAGAACGGCACCATAGACTGCCTTGAAGAGCTAACTCAACCCAACTCCAATACCCCCTCAGGCACGCTGCGTCCTCGGAAGAGACCTCAGCTCATTCGCCGTCGTGGGAATATGGTGACCATCTCGATATCCGCCCCAGTCACTTCATCGGGATCTCTCCCAACAGTGCGCGCGTGCGTCAAGCCTCATAGAGGCAAGCCGCGCTGCAAACGAGCTACTCGTGGCGAGGCGACATTTTCCTTGGGTTCGGGCCCACACTCCCTCTACTACACGTGGAGCTACTCCGCCTCGGAGAGCTTCCGCAGCCCTACGCTCAGAGTCATCGGATACGCTCGCTCTCAAGGTCGCTAAGCACAGCCCATCGACGCGAGGCCGGAACTATAACGCGACCGCTGCCATGCTACCCTCGGTGTCGCGCTGAGGATTTTGCATCTCTAAGATTACGGAGGAGGCGCGATTACTAACACATCGCACCATTAAGCCTTGCAATGGGGCCAAACAATCGGCGGGAGATAGCGAACCTAACCATACGACCTCCGAATCCACTACCACGTACGGAATCGGCGCGGTTAAAGATTTAATCACCAGCACTCCAACATCACGGAGTTCTTTAAGCGCTCGCTGCTCGCCATCATCGATATTCGCAGCTCCATCGATAATCATGGTAACCCGTAGCCCCTTTTGAATTCGGTCCCTCAGAAGAGCGCTTAGTACCATCACCACGCGAGAGGACAATCGCGGCGCGGAAATAACCACGTCGTAGCGAGCCTCAATCAGATCGGTCATCAACCCGGGGAGGAAAAACTGTTCATCGAAGGCCTGAAAAGCGAACACTCCACTCTTCTCATTAATCTCAAGCGATCGAGATGGGGTAAGCGCCTCTCCAATCAACTCATCCACCGGAATCCGATAGGCCAGACGCTCTAGGTCATCGAGGACGCCACTGAGAAGGTGCTGCCGATGAACCTGACTACGGAGGTGAGAAAGATTCGCCACAACAAACAGGTGTTGGCGTGCTCGACTTAAGGCTACATTAAGCAAACGGGCGCCTGTGTCGCGCAAGGACACCGGCCGCAGGAAGGTTCCTAGTCGATGCGGAGGGCTATCGGTAAGGTCCAGAATTATCGCGCCCCGCTCACTTCCCTGAAAGCGGTGCACGGTTCCGACAGAGACCGCGCTGAGCTTATATTCGTCCAAGAGGTCACGAATAAGAGAGACCTGAGGTCTGTAGGGCGCGATAATCCCAAGCCCCTCAGGAGTATCGCACAATCCAGCCGCCACCAAAGACACGGCTATTTTCCGCACCAAGAGCGCGTGCATTAGGTTAGACTTCGAATTATTGAGAGTGTGCCCGCGTGGCTCAAGCGGCGAGGTATCGACCAACACAATCGGGTATCGA